>JAUSIF010000346.1 GCA_030648135.1 Xanthobacteraceae bacterium | reverse complement strand
AGCATCTTTTCTATCGTCGCGCTGAACTCGGAATAAGGAATCTTGCCTTCGCCTCGCTCAAGGAAGAGCTGGCAGGCCCTGCCGTAGTTACTCAGTGCGGCAAGCGGTTGATTGATTTCGTGGGCGATCGCGCCCGCCATTTCACCGGCGGTTGCGAGCCGCAGCGACGCCTTGAGCCCCTCGGCCGCTCGCTCGCGCTCGTCTACCATGATCCCGAGAAACAACCCGGTAAGCGAAAGCGCGGCCACCAGCGCCTGCAGCTCCACCAGCGCCAGCGAGTGCATTGGCCCGCCTTGGGCACCCAGCACTACGCCAATCTGAACCACGCCGGAGGCTACCGCAGCGCCGGTGAATCCACCCCGCAAGGCAATCCAGATCAGGGGGAGGAACAAAAGATAGAAATACTTCGATGGCTCACCGCCTGCGCCTTTGAAGACAAAAAAAACCGTGGCGATCATCACCGCGAACTGCAAGGCGGTTTCCGGTCTGCGCCAGGAACTGAGCACGCGCTCGCGCCCTGCGGCGTCGGCGGCGACCAGCAGAAGGGGCGCGGTAACCAGCACTCCTACCGCATCGCCGAGCCAAAACCGAAACACCGCGGCGGTGAACGACTCGCCGACAAAAAAATCGTTCGCCCATAGAACCCCTACGTAGAGCGTCCCGACGATCGCGGTCCCGATCGTTGTGATAGCGACGAAAACCCATAGTTGCCGTGTATCACGCAGCCTGGAGTCGGACTTGAGGAAATACCTGAGTGTTCCGGCGATTGCGGTGTAGCCGCCCGTCAGCACCAACGAGGTCAGCGCCGTAATGAGCAAGCCTCCCGGCGCATGGCGAATGATAACGTCGGCAACGAAGATCGTGCCGAAAATAATCGGTGCGTAACCCAATCCCCCGAGCATCATCCAGACGATGCTAAGCGCGGGCGGAGGATTCCAGGGCGTGATGTTGAACGGACCGAGCGGGTAGATGTAGCTGGCCCAGTCGAGCGCGACATAGCACGCGGCAAACATCGCCGCATCTCTGATATGCGCGGCGAGCGAACGGCGCGGCCCGATTTTCGAGAAGTCAGCCAACATGAATGTGGTCCACATCGTTCGATCGAAGGCTCCCAATGATGGGATCAGGAGCCCGCGATGGCAAGTAAGTAAATTTGCTTACGTCAAAATTCGAATTTTCTAAGCGCACCGTGAACTCTATTATCCCTTGCATAGGTTTCTCTTAACAAGGCAACCCAATGCAATCGATGATTACAGTTAACTGGATCGAACTGACAGGGGCCACACTCTTCGGCTTGGCCGTCCTGCATACCTTTTCAACCCGGTACTTCGAGCATCTCGCGCATACTCGGTCCGCCCATGCAGGGTTGTGGCATCTGCTCGGCGAAGTCGAGACGGTCTTTGGATTCTGGGCATTTGTGCTGCTGATTTTCATGGCCGCGGCTCTTGGCTGGGGGGCGGCCTCCGACTATCTCGATAACAGACGTTTCGTCGAACCCATGTTCGTCTTCGTCATCATGGTGATTTCAGCGAGCCGGCCGATCCTGCAGCTCGTGTCTGATTTGGTAAGAAGGCTGGCCATTGTCGTTCCGCTTCCCGTCGGAACGGCCTATTATTTTCTTGCGCGGTCTCTGATTCCGCTGCTCGGGTCTTTTGTCACCGAACCTGCAGCGATGACCTTGGCGGCACTGATGCTCCGCGACGTCATCTTTTCCCGGCAAGCATCGAACGCGCTGAAGTACGGAACCCTGGGCGTGCTCTTCGTGAACGTTTCTATCGGCGGTACGCTGACCCATTTCGCCGCGCCTCCCGTGCTCATGGTCGCTTCGAAATGGGGGTGGGACACGGCATTCGTTTTCTCGACGTTCGGCTGGAAAGCGGTCATTGCAGTTTTCATAAACGCTTTGGTTCTGACGCTTCTTTTCAGAATGGAGCTGGCGAAAAAGGCCAAAGCCGAGGCGCATGGAAAAGAACCGCGGACACCGGCGGTTTTCGTCCTGGTCAATCTTGCGATTTTGGCCGGAGTCGTGGCGACCAATCACAATCCGGAGGTGTTCATAGGCCTGTTTCTGCTGTTTCTCGGGCTGGCCGAAGCGTACCAACGCCATCATGACGGCCTGATGCTGCGAGAAGGGCTCATGGTGGCCTTTTTTCTCGCCGGTCTTGTGGTTCTCGGCGGGCAGCAAAGATGGTGGTTGCAGGCAGTCCTGTCGAGCCTCAACGAGACCACGCTGTTTTACGGAGCGACTGCCCTCACGGCCATCACCGATAACGCCGCTCTCACCTATCTGGGATCCCTGGTCGAGGGCGTCTCTGACGAGTTCAAGTACGCGCTGGTTGCCGGCGCCGTCGCAGGAGGCGGACTCACCGTCATCGCGAATGCGCCCAATCCGGCGGGCTTTGCGATTCTGAAGAATTCCTTCGATGAGCAGTCGATCAATCCGTTATGGCTTTTTCTTGCTGCGCTGCCGCCCACGATGGTTGCCGTTTTGTGTTTCCGGAAAGTGCCGAAAGCGGCCATGGAAATGTTTGATTATCAACTATGGGCTCAGTGGTTCCAGTCGCTTGACCGCACCTTCCTGTTCCTCCTGATCTTGCCCTTCGTGGTCGCAGTCGTGGCGCTGTGGAGCGAGCTCGCGCGCTCGGGAAAAGACAAGCGCGCGAGCCGCGGCTGAACGCCGCCGCTCGTCCGGCTGCCCGGGCACCCGTATAAGGAACGGCGTGCGATGGCGCACACGCTGTTCAGCGCCAAGGTGCATATCGGTTATCTCGCCGCGATCGTCGCGGCGGCCAACGCCGCCGGCGTGAGCGAAAGGAATGCTACAATCGCCCGCTCGCATTTTTGAGAGGGCTGATCATGACGGCCGTCGCCGCCAAGTTAACCGCTGCTGCGTCTCGCATCGCGGCAACGATCATCGCAACCTGCAGTCTCGGCGCGACTCCCGCGCTCGCGGCCGGCGTGGCCGCCGCCGAGGGCCCGGCGCTGCTCGGCATTCCGGTTGATTTCATCCTGTTCGGCGCGACTTTGCTCGGCGTTGCGTTGTTCCACCATCACACGCTGCGCGTTGCGTTGACCGGCCTGACGGTCATCGTTGCCTACAAGCTGTTTATCACCGGCTTCAAGTTCGGGCCGGGCCTGCCCGGTCTGGTTTCGCATATGGGGCATGAGTGGGTAATCCTCACCAATCTGTTCATGCTGCTGGTCGGCTTCGCGCTGCTGTCGCGGCATTTCGAGGAGAGCCATGTACCGGCCGAACTGCCGAGGTTTCTGCCTGACGATTGGAAAGGCCCGTTTGTGCTGCTGCTGATGATATTCGTGCTGTCGAGTTTTCTCGACAACATCGCGGCGGCGATCATCGGCGGTACCATCGCGGCGTCGGTGTTCAGGCGCAAAGTGCATATCGGTTATCTGGCCGCGATTGTCGCCGCGTCGAACGCTGGCGGCTCAGGCAGCGTGGTCGGCGACACCACCACCACCATGATGTGGATCGACGGCGTGAGCCCGTTCGACGTGCTGCACGCTTACGTCGCGGCGTTCGCGGCGATGGTGATATTCGGGATTCCGGCGGCAATACAGCAACAGCGATACTCGCCGATCATAAAAGATGCCCCGCGCGGCATGCGCATCGACTGGGCCCGCGTCGCGATCGTCGCCTTCATATTGGTCAGCGCGATTTCCGCCAACGTGCTGATCAACGTCGAATTCACCGAAGTATCGGACCGTTTTCCGTTCATCGGCGCCGCGGTGTGGGCGG
>JAUSIF010000344.1 GCA_030648135.1 Xanthobacteraceae bacterium | reverse complement strand
AGCTTATCGCCGCCGTCCGCGAAATTTACGCCCGCGTGCCGTGCGCGGCGCGTGATTTCCGTGCCGCCGCGACGGCTTCAAATCGTAACGGCCTTCGGAGAGCAATTCGAAGCGCAGCGCGCCGGCGACCGGAATCGCCTCTACGAGCTTCACTTCCACGCGGTCACCCAGCCGGTGGGCTTCGCCGGTGCGCTCGCCGATCATGGCGTGATGGCCTTCCTCGAAGCGGAAGAAATCGGCGCCGAGCGTGCGCGCCGGGATGAAGCCGTCGGCGCCGGTGTCGTCGAGCTTCACGAACAGGCCGGCGCGGGTGACGCCGGAGATGCGCCCACGAAACGTGGCGCCGACGCGATCGGCGAGGAAATGGGCGATCAGCCGGTCGGCGGTCTCGCGCTCGGCCGCCATGGCGCGGCGCTCGGCGGCGGATACGCGAGCGCCGATCTCGGCGAGCACTTCCGGCACGATGTCCGGCAGCCCGCCCGGCCCGAGCCCGAGTGCGCGGATGAGCGCGCGGTGGACGACGAGATCCGCATAGCGACGGATGGGCGAGGTGAAATGCGCGTAGCGGCGGAGCATTAGGCCGAAATGGCCGTAGTTCGCCGAAGAATATTCGGCCTGCGCCTGGGCGCGCAGCGTCACCTCGTGGACCAGCCGTTCGACGTCGCTGCCTTTCACCCGCGCCAGCACGCGGTTGAAATCGGTGGGACGGAGCTGGCTCGCCTTGGGCAAATTGATGTTGAGGGTCGAGAGAAACTCGCGCAGGGCCGCGACCTTCTCCAGTGCCGGCGCATCGTGCACGCGGTAGAGCAGAGGCACGCGATGCTGCTCGCAGGTCTCGGCGGCGGCGACATTGGCGAGGATCATGAATTCCTCGATCAGCCGGTGGGCGTCGAGGCGTTCGGGGGTCACCACGCGATCGATGGTGCCGTCGGGCTTGAGCAGGATCTTGCGCTCGGGAATGTCGAGCGCGAGCGGGGCGCGCGCGTCGCGCGCCTTGGCGAGGGTGCGATAGGCGGCGTAGAGCGGTTGCAACACCGGATCGAGCAGCGGCAAAGTCGTTGCATCCGGGCGGCCATCGATGGCGGCTTGCGCCTGCGCATAATGCAGGCGGGCGGCGGAGCGCATCATGACGCGATGGAACGAGTGCCGGCGCTTGCGGCCGTCGGCATCGATCACCATGCGCACGGCGAGCGCGGCGCGGTCTTCGTCGGGGCGCAGCGAGCAGAGATCGGCGGACAATCGCTCGGGCAACATCGGCACGACCCGGTCAGGGAAATAGACCGAATTGCCGCGATCGAGCGCCTCGCGGTCGAGGGCGGAGCCCGGCCGCACGTAATGCGCTACATCGGCGATGGCGACGGTGAGGACATGGCCGCCTTGATTGGCGGGATCGCGGTCAGGCTCGGCATGAACCGCGTCGTCGTGGTCCTTGGCGTCGGGAGGGTCGATGGTGAGGAGCGCCTGCGCGCGCCAGTCCTCGCGGCCTTCGCGGCCGGCTGCGTGCGCGGTTTCGGCTTCGGCGATTGCTTCACGGCGGAAGTCATTGGGAATGCCGTGGGCGTGGATGGCGATCAGGCTCAGCGCGCGCTCGGATTTGACCGAGCCGAGCCGTTCGCGCACGCGCGCGCTTTGCAGCCCGAAGGCGCGTTGCGAAAGCAGATCGACGGTGACGAGATCGCCGTCCGCTGCGCCAGCTTCGGCGCCGGGCGGAATCGCGAGCTCGCGGCCGAGGCTTTTTTTATCCACCGGGATGAGGCGTCCGCCGCCGGGAACGGCGCGGTAGATGCCGAGGGCTTGCGCGCGCGCTTTTTCGAGGAGTTTGAGAATGCGGCCCGAATGGCGGATCGGCTCGGCGGCGTCGTCCGACTCCTGGGTGCGCAGGAGCACGCGGTCGCCGATGCCGGGCGCGGGCCCCGCCTGCGGACGGCGGCCGAAGACGAGCCGGATCTTGGGCGCCGAGCCGTGCTCGGCCTCGTCCCATTCGACCGGCACGGCGACGAGCTCGCCGTCCTCGTCGCGGCCGGTCACTTCGGCCATCACGTCGGCGGGCAATTGTCCGGGAATGTGCAGTTTTCGCCGACGGTGGTCGATGCGGCCCTGCTCGCGCATTTCGCCGAGCAGCGCGTTCAATTCGCGCTTGCCGACGGCGTCGAGCCGGAAGGCGCGCACGATCTCGCGCTTGCCGATGTGGCCGTTTCGGTTGGCGATGAAGGCGAGGATTTCTTCCCGCGTCGGCGGTTTGGAGGATTTAGGTTGTTTGGATTTCTTAGACACGATTGATTCCATGAAGGGAGGGGACGCTAGCGGAGCGAGGCCGCAGCGGCCACCATAATTTCTCGCAAGCGTAAGGGTTTGTTTCGGGATTGCCGGGCAGGCAACCCCCGCCTGCGCGGGGGCATGGCATGCACAGCCTGCCTAATTTGGCTGCGAGCCCGGATATGACGCTTATAGATATGGATTCATTCCTTGAATTCAATTTCAGGCAATACAAACTTTTCCCGCGGGCGCGATGCATCCCACACTGGGCCGAAACGAGCGAATTTCAAGGGAGGTTTCAGGGCAGGGATAACTTCAATAATTATCAAACATAGAAAAGAATAGTGACGAAATTTAGTCCTGCACGGGCTCTTTCGCGGGCTCCGGCTCGGCGTCACTGGCGAGCGAAGTCTCGGGCACATCCTCGGCGGGAGTCTCGGCGCTCGCTTTTTTCGCCGCCGGTTTTTTCTTGGCCGCCGCCTTCTTCTTCGGCGCGGCTTTTTTCTTGGCGGGCTTTTTGGCGCCGTTGCTGCCGCCGGCCTTGGCCGCCCGCGCCGCGATCAGTCCGACCGCCTCATCGAGCGAGACATTGGCCGGGTCGCTGGTGGAAGGCAGCGTCGCATTGATCTTGCCATGCTTCACATAGGGGCCGTAGCGGCCGTCATGCAGCGTGACCGGCCCGCCCAATTCGGGGTGCTCGCCCAAGAGCTTGCCGGCGGGCACGCCGCGCCGGCCGCGGGGTCCGCGCGCCGCCTTCTCGGCCAATAAGGTCACCGCGCGGTTGAGGCCGATATTGAGCACTTCGTCGCCCGCTTCGAGATTGGCGTAGCTCGTTTGATGCTTCACATAGGAGCCGAAGCGGCCGACGCCGGCCATGATCGGCTCGCCGGTTTCCGGATGCGGACCTACTTCGCGCGGCAGCGCGAGCAGCGCGAGCGCGTTGTCGAGATCGACGGCGTGGGGCTCGGTGCCCTTGGGCAGACCCGCGCGTTTCGGCTTCTCGCCCTCGCCGTTCGGTCCGAGCTGGACATAGGGGCCGAAGCGGCCGCCGCGCAACGTCACTTCGAGGCTGCTCACGGGATCGGTGCCGAGTATCTTGGTGCCGGTGGCGCCGTGGCCGTTGGCGGCGAGCGGGCGCGTATAGCGACAATCGGGATAGTTCGAGCAGCCGACGAAGGCGCCGAACTTGCCGTTCTTCAAGCCCAGGCGTCCGTCCTTGCAGGTGGGACACTGGCGCGGATCGCCGCCGTCCTCGCGCGGCGGGAAGATGTGCGGGGCCAATACCTCGTCGAGCGCGTCGATCACCTGGGAGATGCGCAGATCCTTGATTTCATCGACGGCGGCGATGAAGTCGCGCCAGAAGTCGCGCAGCACCTGTTTCCAGTCGAGGTCGTGATTGGCGATCTCGTCGAGCTTCTTCTCCAGATCCGCGGTGAAGTCGTATTCGACGTAGCGCGCGAAGAAGGACTCCAGGAACGCGATGACGACCCGGCCCTTGTCCTCGGGCACCAGCCGCTTCTTGTCGATGCGGACATAGCCGCGGTCGCGCAGTACTTGCAGCGTCGAGGCGTAGGTCGAAGGCCGGCCAATGCCGAGTTCCTCCATGCGTTTCACCAGCGAGGCTTCGGAGAAACGCGGCGGCGGTTCGGTGAAATGCTGCTCGGTCTTGATCTGCTCACGCCGGAGCGGTTCGCCCGCGTTCATGGCGGGCAGGCGGTTCGCGTCCTCGTCGTCCGCGGCGTCGTCCTGGTCTTCCTGATAGGCGGCAAGAAAGCCATCGAACTTCACCACCGTGCCGGTGGCGCGCAGATCGAGATCGCTCCCGCCGGCCTGCGCCTTGATTTCGACGGTGGTGCGCTCGAGTTCGGCCGATTCCATCTGGCTCGCGATGGTGCGGATCCAGATCAACTCGTAGAGCTTGGCATGATCGGGTTCCAGATAGCGCGCCACCTCTCGCGGTTTGCGCGTGAGATCGGTGGGGCGCACGGCCTCGTGCGCTTCCTGCGCGTGCTTGGATTTGTTCTTGTAGACGCGCGGACTGTCCGGAACATAGTTCTTGCCATAGTCGGCCTCGATCACGCGGCGCGCGGACGCGATCGCGCTGCCGTCGAGTTCGATGCCGTCGGTGCGCATATAGGTGATCAAACCGATGGTTTCGCCGCCGATGTCGGCGCCCTCGTAGAGGCGTTGCGCAATGCGCATGGTGATGGCGGGCGCGAAGCCGAACTTGCGGCTCGCTTCCTGTTGCAGCGTTGAAGTGGAGAACGGCGCATAGGGATGTCGCTTGGTCGGTTTCGCTTCGACCGAAGTGACGGTGAAGCTCGCCTCATCGAGCGCGCGGCGAAAATCCTCCGCTTCCTTGCGTGTGCCGATATCGAGACGCTGGATCTTCTTGCCGTCGGCGCCGACCAGGCGCGCCACGAAGGTTTCGTCGCGCGGCGTCGCCAGATTCGCCGCGATCGACCAATATTCCTTCGCAACAAAAACCTCGATCTCGCGCTCGCGGTCGCAGACGAGGCGCAACGACACCGATTGCACGCGCCCGGCCGAGCGCGAGCCCGGCAATTTTCGCCACAGCACCGGCGACAAGGTGAATCCGACCAGATAATCGAGCGCGCGGCGAGCGAGATAAGCGTCCACCAACGCCGCGTCGATCTCGCGCGGGTTCTGCATCGCCTCCACCACCGCCTGTTTGGTGATGGCGTTGAACACCACGCGCTCGATCTTTTGGTCCGTGAGCGCGCCCTTCTCCTTCAGGATCTCGAGTACGTGCCAGGAGATCGCCTCGCCCTCGCGGTCGGGGTCGGTGGCGAGGATGAGCTTGTCGGCGCCTTTCACCGCGCGGGCGATCTCGCTGAGGCGCTTCTGCGCCTTGGCGTCGACCTGCCAGATCATGTGGAAGTCCTGGTCGGGGGCGACCGAGCCGTCCTTGGGCGGCAGGTCGCGCACATGGCCATAGGAGGCGAGCACCTCGTAGCCAGGGCCGAGGTATTTATGGATCGTTTTCGCCTTGGCGGGCGACTCGACAATGACGATGTTCATCAGCGGTCGGCGGGTTCCTCGAATCGGCAAAAAACGCGGGTTCAGCCCGCGCTTGGGCGGCGAATAGGCCAGTTTGGGCCTTTAAGTCAAATCGGCCGCGGCCGACCGGTTGCATTTCAAGGGGTTAGGGACTGCATCCAATGCGGGAATCTTGAAGTATTACTACCTATGATATAGGAT
>JAUSIF010000339.1 GCA_030648135.1 Xanthobacteraceae bacterium | reverse complement strand
GAATGCCGCCGCACCATTTCCTCCTGAACCGAATGGAGAACTCCCACCAAAGCCGCCGATCAATGGGCCAGATAATCCAGGGCCACCTAACCCGCCAGCCATACGTAAAGTGACGGTAGCAGACCCAGCAGCCCCGCCAGTGCCTCCAATTCCTCCAGCCGACGGCGTACCTGTCGTTACTCCATTTGAATGCGCCCCACCGATAGCGGTAACAGCGACAGTTCCTATGGTCGTAGTCCCACCATCACCACCGTTTCCGCCAGTATTATCTCCAGCCGTTCCACCGGCACCAATCGTTATTGTTAAGCCAGTGCTTGCGGCAATGCCGGAAAAGTATCCCTCAACATATTCGCCACCGCCGCCGCCGCCGGAAGCCGAGGTTGTTCCGTTGGTCCCACCACTACCGGCACCACCACCGCACATTCGGAATTTATAAACCGTGGAAGTGCTGGAGCCTGATGGAGTGGTGAATGTGCCGCTTGTCGTGAATCCTTGTGCGGCAAATTGTCGGGCAGATGCGACGAGGCCAGCCGCAGGAAGTCCTGTTGCGTTGGTAAGCGTTCCTGAGGATGGCGTTCCGAGTGCGCCGCCACCAACAACAAACGCTCCATCCGATCCAACATTGACGCCGAGAGCCGTCAAAACGCCGGTTCCAGTCGTTGCAGTTGATGGAGCGGCTCCGGTACCCCCGCCGATCATCAGGGCATTAGCTGCAAGTAACGCCGTCGAAGATAATGCGTCAGTCGCACTAGCCCATGGAATACCGCCCTGTGTAAATAACGATAGACCTGTTCCACCGCCAGCCACGTTCACCACACCAAGACCAGAAGCTAAGTTGGTGGTCCCGAACCGGCCATCATTTGTAATCGACGTGCCATTATTGCTGACAGGTTTTGTAATTTTAGTCGCGACTATCCGTGACGCGCGTACTTCGTTCAGGCTTGTCGTGCCGTCTAACAAAACGCCGTTTGCAAACTGACCGGCAGCGGCACCGTCAATACCTACATCAATCAGATTGTTTGTACCGCCGATAATGCTGACGGCAGTCAATCCGGTTGCTTGCGATTTGTTGTAGATCGAACCCTTAATGGAAACGTTGCTTGATGCGTTTATCGCTACCGGAACGACGCAATCTTGCCAAATGGCATCAATGTTTATTTGGTTTGATGTTGACGTAATGTTGGCACAGCCACCTGTATTGGACGGCCAACCGATGAACTGAAATCCGCCTCCGATGGAAAGTCCGCGCGTGGATTCTGCGAACAACACGTTTCCGGCAGACGCGGCTCCGAGCGCACCATATCCGCCAATAACCGTGATAGCACCGTAATCAGGAACGGACGATGTATAGATGCCAGCGCCGCTCGATGGGATGCCGTCTATTATAGGTTGAATGATTTGAACGTCGATTGTGCGCCGATCTTCCGGCTGGCCTTGCCCGGTAGGGCCAATCAATTCAATGCCGATTGTAACACTAGAAGTTTCCGGTCGCAGCAAGTATTGATCGGCGAACGAACCGTTCATGTAAAAGCCGACACTCGTTCCGGCGAAGCCCCCGCCCCCCACAACACTATCTTCAATGCGCGTCGAAGCGTTAGGGCTTATCGCCCCAGCCGCAGTAGTAAACCCGTCGATGTACCAGCCATAGAAACGATCACCACCTACGCCAGCGGATCGAACTGCTTCCACCCTGGTTGAATAAAGATTGACGGTTTCCCCGAGATAGACGCCGATAAAATCACCTACCAAGAACACATTGTCGACAACCGGATACACAGCTTCCGAAACCCGGATGCCAGCGGCACCAGTGGGGTTTCCCGTGTAAGTGTTGGCTGGCGTCGTCGGCGTTTGCAGTCGATTGGTTTGAAGATTGCAGACCTTGACGTTATAGACGCCGTTAACTGTGCCGTGACCGAAGCCTTGAATTTGGATAGCGTCGAGCGTGGCCGAGTCGATATTGATCGTAGTCTGTTGCTTTCCAGCGCCGCAGAGTGTTTCGTTGTTCCGGTTGAGAAGCAATGCGGCCGTTGTCAGATATGTGCCGGAAAGAAGCCGAACATTCAGGTGGGCCTGTAGGGCGGCATTAATGGCGGTCGCACTCTGCACAACGCCGTCATTCTTTGCCCCCCACCACTCGGAGTAAGCGACGGGGGTTGACGCCGATCCAAATACAACATTTCCGCCGTTGGCGAACGTGAACACCGCCGTTGGCTGCGCGTCGAATGGTCCGTTGATTGTGAGCGTCACCCCATCGACAAGGATGAGAGCGCCGGGATTTACATGAACACCGCTTGTTAGCGTTGTGACAGACGCAATTCGAGTGGTCCCTGTATTAAAACTGAACGACCCGAGTGTGTTGCACGCGGCCACGGCTGCGGCATCGTTCGTTGTTCCGTTTGATGCGGCTAGGCATCCGGGACCGTTGACGCTATAAGCCGCAATAACGGTTGGAACCGCTGCACCGCCCGAACCTGGAAATACGGGCACTTGATTTGCCGTCGCCGCCGCCTGCGAGCCGCCAAGGCCGCCGCCCGCAAGAGGGAGGATCTGAAACGATGGCGCTGTTAAAGCTCCGTTGCTTACAAACGGATAGCCAGCCGTCCCAGGAGCCACAAAATTGTAGCCGGTGAACCCCGCGCCTTTTCCAGTAGGAACGGAACCTACCGTGCCTTGCGTTTGCGCGAATGACGGAGAGACCGACAGCGCGACGGTCGCAGCGATCAGTAGCTTGTGGAAAAACCGCATGGTGCCTTACTCTCGCTTGCTCGTTATGGCTAGGCTCGCTTGTGAGATCAAAACTCAGACGCGCCTTGATCGGATGGACGTTCGGACTCGGTGCCGGATACGCGGCCACAGTCCTCGCGCTCAACTATTTCATGCTGTCGTTCAATGAGCCGATGACGCGCCTGACATTCTACGTACTGGCGTGCGGTGTTCCTGTCGGGATACTTTCCGCAGCTCGGTCATTGGCTCGCGTGCATCGTGGTGGTCCGCGTGACGACTATCGAGAAGGCACAATCCCCGTCTTTTGGGGCGTCGTTTTGGCGGCGTGCATCTACGTGATCTCGCTCATAACACGATAATTGTCATTCGGAAAGCTCTGCGCCAACCGCCGCCCCTGGCCCGGCGAAGCTGGGCGGCGCGCGCGGCGTGAGCGCCTGGCCGGTCATACGTTCGGCGACGGCGGCGCCGGCGCCCTCCTTCGATCCGAAGAACGAGACCGGCACCTTGCGGGCCAGGATCTTGTAGATGCGCGAGGCCAGCACATTATGCTTCGAGAACATCTCGCGCTGCGACTGCGTCTGCAACAGCGTCTGGAGCGTGCTGCCACCCTGAAACCGATCCTTCATCGATTGAAGCGCGTAGGAAGTCCCAGACGGGTTCGGGTCGACCCACGTCGCGTCCTTGAGCGCGTCGGCGAATCGCTTCATCAGATTTTGCTCGGTATCGTCGTACAGTACGTTGAGCGCGGATCGCTGATTCGTAAACGCGGCATCGATCCTGTTCTTAAGAAGCTGCGGGCTCAAAATTTGCCCCTTGTCGTTTTGTGATATCTTGACCCAGTAGGCGAGACGAACATCGTTCCACGCTTCCGGTGCGCCGTTCTTCGCCAAGAGGTCTTTCATCAACTTGAGCGATTCGACGTCGCCCGGCCGCAACTTGGTCGCCGGCTGCGGAATGAGAGCATCGACGACCGATTCCGGGCTGTCGGCTTTGTTGAAGACGGTGTCGAGACGACGACCGGCCGGCGTCAGCTTGCCGGTCGTGTCGGTCGGCGCCAGCAGCGACTTCATATCCTTGGTGAACGCGCGCGCGGTTTTAAGCGCGGCTGCGGTGTCGGGTTGGCCGACTAGCAACGCGTTATCAGCGAGATCGTCGATCCATCCGTTGAACCCGTTGTAGATCGCCTTGGCGGCCATCGCGTCGGCCGACTTCGGCTCGGCCCCGCGATAGAGGTTGAGCAAATAGCGGCGCGCGTCGTCGAGGAAAATGCTCGAGCGGCCGGCGCCGACCAACGGAATAACCTGCTCTATTACCTTACCCTTGCTGTAGTCTTCGAGGAATTGAAGCATCTCGTTCGATGACGGATAGGCTCCGAGGTTCGGCTTTGGCCAGATATTTGAATCCTGCAGGCTTGTCGCGACGCGCTTGGCCAGTAAATCGAATCCTTCTTCGCGCGGGAACATCGGTCCGGCTGCGCCCCAGAGCTGGTTCTCGGCCTCGTCCATATAGGCCTTCGCCGTCTGGATACCTTGCTGGATTCCACGCCCTATAGTTATCTTTTCGCGGCCCGCCGCTTCCGGTGCGATCTCGCCGCCGATCCGCGTTGTCACCGCCTCGCCGATGGCCTTCGTCTGACCCTCATCGAAGTCGCGCATGATCTGCTTGGCCTGGTCACCCCATAGGCCGCGGCGCATCTCGACTTCCATTTGAAGAAGCTGCGTGTCCTTCGTTCGCTGTCCCTTGGTGGTTGGGATATCGAACTCACCGGTGCGAAACTGTGCCGCAACCTCTTTCGGATCGCGGGCGTAGGCGGCGGCGCCGGCGAATGCCGCTGCCGGCTTTCCTTCCATGCTCGCGATCTGCTCTGCGGAAAGGCCGATACGGGCGGCCTCCATCTTGCCGGCGGCGGACAGCGCGCCGGTCTCGTCCAGCATTCTCGGAACGGATACCAGCCGGCGCCAGGCTGCGGCGATCACCGGCGACAGCACCTCGCCCACCACCGCACCGGATGCGGCGAACCCAGCGCGCGGCAAATCTACGCCCTGCTCGCTGCCCATGGTCTTGGCGGTGACGTCGGCTCCGATGCTTACGCCGGCTGCTACGGGGGCTTGTAGGGCTATTCTGCCAAGAAGCGGCAGGCCCTTGAACGCGCTCGCCGCCAGCCCGCCGCCCAACAGAAACGGCGCCGTGCTCGCCACGGTGCGGTCGACGTCCTGCCAATCGAGGCCCGGCTTGTTGACGTAGGCCTTGCGTTCCTGCCCGGCGTCGTCCCGGTAGGTGATAACTTCCTGGCCGTGCATATCCTTCTCGGCGCCAACGAGGCGCGGTCCGAGCACCTTCTTGACGATGTCTCCATAGGCCGCATCGTCGTAGGTGACGAGCTTGGCGCGGTTCGCGGCGCTCCGCACGCTCAGATCAGATATCCCCTCGCCAGTCCATGCCGGCACGTCGGCGAACTTAGGGTCCACCTTGCCGTGATATGCCTCAGAAACGTATCCGGCGACCGCCTGCGTCGCTCCGGCGACAGCGCTCATGCCGCGCCCGATCATCCCCTGCTTGACGGCCAGCATTTGATCTGGGGTGACGCCCTCGCTTTGCAGGTAAGTCTGAATATCCGCGTCTGGCGCGTTCTGCTGGACCAGCCGCGCCATGTTGCGGTCGATCTTGGCGATGTCAGGCGATTTCGCTGCGGCCGCAGGCGCCGGCGGAGCGGCTGGAAGTTCGCCGGAAATTTCCGGCGGCGGCGCGCCATAGACGTCGCTCACGGCTCAAGCCCTTTGTATTTCTCGCGCAACTGCTGGACCACGTTCGGAGATCCTGCCATCGGCGACGGCTGAGTCGTACTGCCAGCGACTTCGTTCGCTTTATCGAGGAAGTCACTGAGTTCAGTCCGGCGAGCCGTGTCGTGTTCCGACAAGGCTTTGTACACCGTCGGGTCAACGCTGCCGTCCGTGCGAAGATGTGCCCGCCAGATTTCGGCTTGCTGTTGAAGGTAGCGCGCATCGGAAACCGCGAGCTGCGTCATCAACGTTCGGCCGCCAGCGGAATCGCTAAGCCCGGTCGACATGCGCCGATAGAGTTCGCGCTCCATATTGCTGGTCGACCCCTCGCCTTTTTGGCGGAAGGTGAGCGCGAGTTTGTCGGTGATCTTGCTCGCGACTTCGGCGTTCGGGACGCCCTTCAAGTCGAGCCCGAGCAACGTCGTCCCGAGCTTCTTGAGGCTGGCGACCGTCTCGCCGCCGGTGCCGGTGTAAACGTTCGGGTCAGCCAGCAGTTTGTCGAGCGTTTCGTAATCCCTGATCTGGCCGGCGGCGGCGCGTGCGGAATCCTCAGCCGCCAGGTATCGTTTCGCGAGACCCTGCGCCACTTCCTTGCCGCCGGCGGCGTCGATGTTGACTTGCGTGGCCCCGGCTTTCTTCTGAGCGATCTCCCACGGAAGCCTGTCCAGCGGTGCACGGCCGGCGACACGTTCGGCGCGTGAATAAGACTGATAGTCCTTCTCGGTGTTGGTCGGCTGGCCAGCCGTGATGCCGGCCTTGGCTAGTTCGAGCACGGTCTTGCGCGTCTCCTCCGGCAGATTTGGGAGAAGCGCGATAGTTGCCAGCGTCGGTGCCGCCGATGCCAGCCTATCGTTTACAGTGAGTTCGAGACCGCCGCCCGGCGTGCGCTGCGTGGCGATTCCGTTGATCCCAGCCATGCCGTTGCCGAAGCGCGCGGTTTGCTTCTCGTAGACTTGGCGCGCGGAAAGAGGCTGACCGCCCGGGGAATAGAACACCGACCTATTCGCGGACGCAGCGCCTGAATCGACCAGATTGATCGCCGGCTGGTCCGGGTTCTCAGCCATGCCGGTTAGAAAGCGTTTAGCACCAGCCCCGCCGAGAAAATGCGCCATATATAGGTTGCGGTCGGTCGGTACAATGTCGCCATCGGCCAATATTTCAGCGTTATCGCGTCGAAATCTTGGTTCGGCGATGATCTGTTTCTCTGGCTTAAAGCGATCAGCCGCCGTTAGCCCGAGGTCGGGATGCTGCCGCATGATGTCATCCCACGTCCCTTTCTTGAACTGCATGATGCTAGCGGAAGTATTGAGGGGCTGACCTGGCGCCTGAGTTGGCTGCGGCAAATTCCGCCCGCCACTCTCGCCGACGATGACGTTGGCGGCGTATTGGTCGACCTTCGGAATGGCAGCGGATGGTCCGCCAGCAGATGGCGCGCCTGGTACGGCCGGCTCAGCGCCGGAACCGCCTAGCAGCGGCGCGATCGAGTTCATCACGCTGTTGGCCATCGCCTGCCCCTCGGTTTTGAGGTAGGTCTCGAGCCCGGCGCCCATCGAGAGCGCCTGGTTCAACGCCAGATCGGATGGATTGTCGCGCCATTGCTTGTACGTCATATCGTCGATGACGCCCTTCTTTTGAAGGTTGTCCATCTCGCGCTGCCAAGCTTCCTTGAACTGCGGCGTGCCGCGCAGCGGATAGACGGCCTTGGCAGAATCCCCGATAGCTTGAATCCGCTGCTGGCGCTCTGAATCCATGTTCTGAAAGACTTGGTGCATCAGGTCAGGCTGCGCCGCCAATGCTTCTTGCGCGCGCGGATCGCCGGCTTTCTTTCGCATGGAATAGTCGGAGAGCGCGCCTTGGCGTTCCTGGGCGTTCTGTAGCTGCACCCCGCCAAGCGCTGTTTGCTGCTGCATCTGCTGCATACGAAGCGGCTGCAATTCGTTCTGCTGCTGTGCATTCTTGATCTGATAGGCGCGCAATAGCGTCGTCGAGAGATCGGAAACTTCCGGCGGCCTTACCTGGAGGGCAATCGTGCTGTCTACCATTGCAGCCACCCACCGCTGGACGGCACTTCACCACCGCCCGCGCCGCCGGCAGCCGCAGGGACGCCACCGCCGCTGAAGTCGAACATGCTCTTGCCTGGGTTCAACAGCGAGTAAAGCGAGAGATTGTTCGATGTCCCACTTAGCGCGCTGTTCCACGCATTAGCGCCGCCGACGATACCTGATGCTTGCGCCTGCCCGGCTGCGCCCACCGCCTGGCTGCCGGCCTGCATCGTTTGACCCATGATGCCGGCCGCCTGATTGGCCTGACCAGCTCCGGCCGCTGCGGCGTTCCCGCCAATCCCGGCGATGCTCAGCAGCTTGCCGATGTAGCCGTCAAGCCGCGAACCGGCATAGCCCTGGCCGTACTGCATGAGCGCGTCGGCCGTGCCGGGGTTTTGCAGCCCGCCCTTCGCAGCGCGCGAGTACTCAATCGCTTTGATGCCCTGCTGGTACGGGATCTGATACTCGGGGGACGCCCGGAATGCGTTGAACGCTTCCAGCGACTTGCCGGTGCCACCGGCCGAAGCTGGACGTCCACCGCCTGCCGGTGTCGGCAGGCCATAGAGATCGGCCAGCGAGTAGAACGCGCTGGCGCCGACGTCCTTGAACGGCTGGAGGCCTTCCTGCCCCTTGTCGAACATCTCGCGCTGCATGGCGAGCTGCTGTTGCGCGATGGCGTATTGCTTGTTCGCTGCGTTTTCCTGGGCGCTCGCCGCTTTTGAGGAA
>JAUSIF010000336.1 GCA_030648135.1 Xanthobacteraceae bacterium | reverse complement strand
GACACCTTCATCGCGCTCCAGAAGCCGCTCGAAGGTATCGGCCTCAAGATGAGGTTCATTCCGAAGATGGGCTACTCGCTTTCCAAGGAGTAGTTCGTGCTGCAGAAAACCCAGCCACAGATTCGCCGGAACGCCCGACAGGTCATGGACGGGTTGGATCTGCTTCGCGAACTCGGTACTCGCTGCGCCTCGGCAGTTTTTCTTGATCCTCAATATCGCCAAGGCCTCGACGCGCTCGATTACGGGAACGAGGGCGAGCGTCAATCCGGCCGCGCCGAACTGCCGCAAATGAACGACGCGCAGATCGCCGCGTTCATCGTTGAGATCCAGCGCGTGCTTCGATCATCGGCGCATTTGTTCCTATGGGTCGATAAGTACGCGCTCGTCAGCGCGTCGTGGCAGCGGTGGATGCCGGAGATCGGACCGCTGTCGCCGCTCGACGCTTTCATCTGGGACAAGGAGCGGATCGGCATGGGTCGGCGCTCGCGTTCGCGGTTCGAAGCAATGATCGTGATCCAGAAGGGGCCACGGCGGGCGGAGGGTATATGGAAGAACCGCTCGCTTCCCGACGTCGTGCGCGCGAAGGCCAACCGCACGCGGCACCCGCACGCGAAGCCTATCCCGTTTCTTCAATCGCTGATCGAGTGCGTGACCGAACCGGGCGACATCGTCGTCGACCCATGCGCAGGCGGTTATGGCGTGCTCGACGCATGCAAGGCGAGCAGCCGGACGTTCATTGGCTGCGACTTAATCTGAATCAGAATGACTCAGTGTGATTCAAGGAGAATCAAAATGGCGAAGGTGACGATAGAGATCGATGACTGTTTCGGGAACGCCGAGCTTCTTCGCAAGCTGAAGCCAGGCGAACCGTTTTTCGTCCTACGCGGTCAGGACAAGCTCGCGCCGATGGTTGTGCGTGCCTGGGCTAACGAAGCTGAGAAAGTCGGTGTGGCCGACGCGAAAGTCGCGAACGCTCGCGCCTGCGCTCATGCGATGATGCAGCACCGCCCTATCAAGATGCCGGACTAGCCCGATGACCAAGCGCCGCAGCGCCCACGCCGTCGACCGCCAGGCCAAGGCTACGCATTCTCGCGCGCTCGCCCGCCCTGAGCTCGGCCAGCCGACGACGCCGCGCGCGCCGGCCGTAGGGGTTACGTCGATGGCGGTGAAAGTGCAGGACGCTGAGACGCGGCGAATCATCGACGAGGCGCTGGCGAAGCTGGGCGGTGGCGGCGTCTAGCTATAGCCGAATCCCCGTAATCCCCAGGCTAGGTCTAGCGGCTAGGCGATGGGATAGAATCGGGCCTATAAAAAGGTCGCGCCGCTCGGGGGGCTGATTTCCCGGCGGCGCTGATCCGAATAGGCTGTGGCGGCTGGTTCGGACCGAAGGCAGCGATTTAAGCATATAGGTCGCTACCGTCAATCCCTCATCCACAGCCGCCAGACTCGAGTCGTCCCAGCCTGCACAACACGGGCTGCCCAAGGCGAGTTCGTGCGCTGAGGGGAAAACAGGAAAAGCAGGTGAGCGAGACGGGTAGACCCGGACTCCCTCGGAGCAACCACCAGTGAGCGCGCCGTCGCTTCCTTTATAACGGTCCTGATAGTGGCGAAGATTCGATACTGAATTGCGGACGGATGGCACAGTTTGGTCTGACCAAACTCCCGTTCATGTCTTGTCGGCGCGGATCATCTTCTGATCTGCGTGTTGTTTCTTAGGATGGTAGAATGACGTTCGAGAATAGAAGTAAGAAAGAGTAAAGTCTGAGTTTGTGGATACGCGGAGTTGGAAATTGAACGAGCTTATCGACTGTCAATGATCGTTGCGAGGAAACGAATGGCTGAAACGGTTAATCATCCGGCCCATTACGGCGGTGCCGACAACCCATATGAGGCGATCAAGGTCATTGAGGCGTGGGGCCTCGGATTCTGTCTCGGAAACGCCGTTAAATACATATCGCGTGCGGGCAAGAAAAACGATGCCGTTGAGGACCTGAAAAAGGCTCGCTGGTATCTCGACCGTGAAATTCAAAACCGAGAGGTGGTAAATGCAGAAGGTTGACGTTTTAGATCACGGCTTTGTTCGGCTCGTCGATAGCATGGGCAATGATCTATCGGTAGTTCGCGCCGCCCGCGTGTCATATGACGCTGCTTGGCGTGCCGGCGAGGACGAAGGCGGCGACGAAAAGTTGGTCCGCTATCTGTGGCACAATCGGCACACTACGCCGTTCGAGGCGGTGACGTTTTCCTTTGAAATTTACGCCCCTATTTTCGTTTTTCGGCAATGGCACCGGCACCGAACATGGAGCTACAACGAACTTTCGGCGCGCTACCGGCCATTGCCAGAAATCTTTTACCTGCCCGATCCTGCAAACGTCGGCGTGCAATCGACAAATAATAAGCAGGGTCGGCAAGATGGCGCCGATCTGGCTGCGCGTCAGGCCGAAGTCGTAATGCTCAAAGAAGCGTGTACTGCCTCATTCCGAACATATGAGAATCTGCTGGCGGCCGGATGGCCACGCGAACTGGCGCGGTCTGTGCTGCCGGTAAACACGTATTCGCATATGTTTGGGACGGTCAATCTTTTGAACCTCCTAAAATTTCTGACGCTTCGATGTGACGCCCACGCACAATACGAAATCCGCGTCTATGCCGACACTATGCGCGAGCTTGTCAGGCCCATTGTGCCGATTTGTATTGCTGCTTGGGAAGGTGCCGCAGGGGCAAAAGCAGCCTGACGATCAGATACCACAGTCGAACGCTAAGGATAACCGAATGATAAAATCGCCAGACCTGTTCGTTGATTCTCCGAATGCAGTCGTCTCTTTGGACTGGCCGAAAGACTACGAGCAACAGTTCTGGCGAGAGTACCCGCTTAAGATCGCCAAGGCCGCGGCAATGAAGGCGCTCGGTAAGGCGAGGAAAAAAGGCATTGTATGGCGGGTGATAATTGACGGACTGCGTCGGTACAAAGTTTGGCTGCAAGGACCAGGATGGCGGCCACCTGCGAAACATCCCGCGACATGGGTCAATGGTGAGTGCTGGCATGATGAACTACCGACGACAGACGCGCCGCGCAACAATGGCGGGAACGCATTCGCGAGACTCGCCGCGCAAGCGGTTATGAACGAAGGAGATGATCATGACGACGAGAGCGATGACGGTCGGCGGCGCGGCGACGAGCAGCGAACTTTACCCCATCCCTGACGAGCCGGAAGTCCGGCGAATGATCTTTCGCCTGGCGCGGCGCGAGCGCGACCCGTCGAGCGGCAAGATGGTGATCGAGGCCCCGCTGACGAGCATCGAGCGCCAGCAGATCGACCGGCGCCTGCATACTTTAGCAGCGCCGTTGGCGCCGGCGAAGGCTGGTCAGATTCGCGACGCGGTGCTGCAAATGCTGGCCGGCTTTAATACCGCTAAGACCGGCAACGACGACGAAGCCAAGGCGATCACGACGCAGTACGTGAAGGCTATGGCCGGCCTCCCCGCCTTCGCGGTGATGCGGGCCTGCCTGCGGTTCGCGCGTGGCGAAGTTTCCGCCGACGAACTCGGCGAACAGCGGATCATCAAGGGCATCCACCCACCGACGTCATACCTCCGGATCATCGCGGAAAAAATCGCGCGGCAGTATTGGGACGAGGCATTGATCGGCTCGATGCTCTTGCACGCGCAGATCGCGCCGCCGCCGATCAGCGAAGGGGAAAAGGAACGCCGGGCGGCGAAGGCGCAAGCAGCCAAGGACGAGATCCATAGAGCGAGCGCGGCCATTGCTCTCAAGGACGCCGCGAGCGATGCTGCGAAGCGCGACTCTGCGACCGCGCGCCGGCTCGACCGCGACCGCCAGGATAAGATCGCCGAATATGCGGCCGCCGGGCTCGACCCGGTCTACGCCGACGAGGAGCACACTCTCATCTGCTCGCTCCCGATGATGATTCACATGGGCTGGAAGATCGGCGAGATCGACGGCCGGAAGGTGCTGACGCGGGGAGGTGCGTAGGGCATGGATCAAATGGTCAAGGAAGCTACCAAAAAGCCAATCACGTCTGCCGACGTGAAATCGTGCATTCAGCGGCATTTTGGCATGGGCGGCGAGAAGTATTCCGTGCTGTTCGAGGTGCGCAACGGCACCGCTTGGCGTGCAAATCGCAGCGTTGATGCCGTAGTAATGTCTTTATGGCCGTCTCTCGGCATGGAATTGGTGGGGATGGAGATCAAGATTAGCCGCGCCGACTGGCGGAAAGAATACAAGACACCAGCCAAGGCAAGCGAGGTTTTCGATTATTTTGATCGCTGGTATCTGGTTGCGCCGGATCACGTAGCTACCGACGAGGAAATCCCAGAAGTGTGGGGCTGGTACGTTCCAGAGAACGGCACGTTGCGCCAGCGGCGTCCCGCCGCGAAAAATCCGCATGTGAAGCCAGTTGATCGGCATTTCCTTGGCGCACTATTGCGCCGTACGGCCAAGACAGATGATGCCTTTGTCCTGAGCCGTGTCAGCGACGCGCTCAATGAGCAACGCCGCCAACTTGATGCGGAGATTGACGAGCGCGCATTACGGCGAATAGGTGATCTCAAAAAAGACGCCGAAGAATGGGCCAAGTTGCGCGCGCTGCTCAAAGACAAACCAGACGGCTATATTTATCAGCCTGATGTCGTCGAGGCGATCAAGATCGTGATGAAGGCTGGCGTCGCCAAATCATACGGCGCATTGCGGTCATTGCTCGATGAGACTGCACGCACGCATGACCGATTAGCTGAGATTGCATCCGAGCTTGGTGTTGATGTGAAGCCGGAAAAACGAGGGCGCGCATGAACTCTGCAACCGGCATCGGCGACATATTCGAGCGCAAGATCAAGAGCGACGGCCGGACGATCAGCGTCGCGAGCCTAGTCTTCGTCTTCGCGCAGCTCGGGCCCGGGCCGTTCGCTATGCCAGCGCCGCGCCAGTTCATCAGGCCGAACTTGCGCCAGGAATATCCGGCTTGGAACGATAGGCTGGCGCGAACATCGCTCGACCGCGCGATCAAGCACCGCGCGAAGGGATGGATAAACGACAAGGAGCTCGCCGTCGTCGAGCGGATTTGCCAGGACGCCATCCTCGAGGACGCGGAGGTCGCGGCGTTGCGTGCCAAGGAAGGGGAATTATATAGATAACTCCCTTGGGCCATTGTAACAATTCGTGATAGTTTATGTACATTACTCCCTTTACAATGGCGAGGGAGTAAGCTACATAGGGAAGGTAAGGCCAACCCTTTGGAGAGACAAATGACCCACCAAATCGGACAAAAAGTTAAGTGCAACGGCTTCGACGGAACAATCACCGAAGTCTGCACGGGCCAGCTTAAGGGCATGGTTGTTGTCCGGCTTGCGAGCGGTTCGGTTTGCGTGTCCGCCCGCGAACTCGATAAAGAATACCATGTAACCGCCCCCAAGGTCACCGGCTCGGGCCGCTATGTCGTTAGCCGCCATATGACCCTCTTGGCCGCGCAAAAGGCCGCCCATCGCTGCATCGGCGGGATGGTGGAGCGGATTTAGTCATGAGCAAATCGACCATCTCCACCTTTGAACTGTTCGCGCTGTTTCCTGATGTGGAGACGGCGCGGACCTATTTGGAAGGCCGCCTTTGGCCTAACGGTCCTACGTGCCCCGTCTGCGGCCTTGGCGAGCGCATTACAGCGCGTAAGGGTGGCTTCTATAGGTGCAACCAGTGCCGAGAGGATTTTACGGTTCGCACGGGCACCATTTTCGAGCGCAGCCACGTCCCGCTGCACAAGTGGGTTTATGCCATGTATCTGCTGGTCACGGCGCGCAAGGGAATTTCGAGTCTGCAACTGAGCAAGGAAATTGGCATCACGCAAAAGTCGGCTTGGTTCGTGCTGCACCGGCTCCGCGAAGCCTGCGGCGGCGATCTGGAAAAGCTGCAAGGCATTGTTGAGATCGATGAGACTTACGTTGGCGGTCTGGAAAAAAACAAGCATGAAGCCGACAAGCTGAAACTCGGTCGCGGCCCGGTCGGCAAGACTGCCGTGCTCGGCATGAAGGAACGCGGCAAGGGTGGCCGCGTGAAAGGCATCAAGATCGACGCGACCGACGCGCAAACAATTCAGGATCAAATTGTGCAGAACGTCGAGATTGGATCGACGCTGCACACCGACGAACACCTTGCCTATACCGGCATGGGTGGTCTGTTTTTCAACCACGACACGATCAACCATAGCCAAGGCGAATACGTCCGCGATGGTGTGACTACGAACAGCATCGAGTCCGTGTTCGCGGTCCTTAAGCGCGGCTTGATTGGCGTCTATCACCACGCCAGTCCGAAACATCTTAGCCGTTACGTTGACGAGTTCGCGTTCCGTCTCAATGACGGCAATGTGGCGCGGCACACGATGGAACGGCTCGACAGTTTTGTGAAGGCCGTTGCCGGGAAGCGGCTGACTTACAAGGCGCTGATCGCATGACTGATATTCATCCGCTCGGAAAAACTATTTTAACTTTAGCAGAGGCGGCTGCCAAGCAGGCAGTAGCTGCCGAACGTAAGTGCATCGCCACCGCGCTTCAAGAAATTCACAGCGCACTCGATGACGGCCTTGGTGATTTGGACGTTACCTATATGGATGACGATGAGTTGCGGGAATCGCATCCGGTTCAATGGGCAACCTGCAAACTGGCTGGCGTGATTGAAAGTTTGGAGGAATAAATGAAACCACATGTCGAAGGTCCAGACTTTGAGCGGAATATCGAAGCCGGTCAGATACTCCGCGAAGCACGGCAGGATCGGGACGAGATCAAATGCCTGCGCGGCGCGCTTGAAAATTTGGCCGACGCTTATCAAGCGTGGACCGATGCTGAGAACAAAAACTATTCGCCGGAAGTATGGCAAGAGCGCCTGCACTGCGTAGATATTTGGCACGAGGCATACGAGAACGCCCGCAAGGTGCTCGCCTTGACGAACGATGGTAGTCGATGATGCACACTTTCTTAGCAAGCGGCGACGGCTTTGATGTACGGTTTTGCAACGCCCTTGGAGGCGGCGAAGTGCTATATCATACGAGGGACAAAATGCTGGCGATGGAGGTTGCATCTTTTTTGAATGGCGGCAAGAAGCCCATAAATTGGAATTTGGATAGTGAGCATTCAGAGCCAAAACGTTCTGGTGAAAAGATCATCGAAGCAACCCGCGAACTCGCTGCAAAAGTGGCTACGCACTCGCGGTGGGGCTGCTCAATGGAGGATGAGCCATGACGGTTATTGACGAAGTTGCAGCAGAGCGCAAACGTCAGATTGAGGAAGAGGGATGGTCTTTTGCCCATGACGATGAACACGCGCCCGGCGATCTTGCCGCTGCTGCCGGGTGTTATGCTCTTCATGCTTCGAGGGGGACTGATGAGGATTATTGCGACTCTGATCGACAACCGACCAAACAAGATTGGCCTTGGTGGAACGATGCCGATGTATCTGGCGGGCGCGGTGATTGTCCCGTGTGGGGCAAAGTTATTGCGTGGTGGAAGCCGAAAAACCGCAGACGCGACTTGATCAGGGCCGCCGCATTAATCGTCGCGGAAATAGAACGATTGGACCGTCTCGCCCATGCGAAAGAAACCAATGCAGCTTAAAATCCTCGACGCCATCGCCGATAAGGTTCTGCGGTATCGCCCCAAGCCCAAGTCAAAGCCCGCGCGCCGTCGTAAACGAAGAGCTGCGAAAATGGCAAAGGGTCCAGCCGGCGATAGGGGGCAGGTCGGGTGGATGGGCGGCGGCCATGATCGCTAGATATGGCCGGGGGACTCATGTATATAATTCCCCAAGGAAGCCCAGGATACAAACGATGAGCCGACGTGAAAGGCTTGCAGAAGATTCAGTTAGCGGACTCCACCGGAGGGAAAACCGGGCAGCATGGAGCGTGCTAGGGGTCCGCAGTACCGATCCGACGCTGCGGGGAATTGCGGTCCCCACTAATATGATGGTCCGCTACGTCCCGCTCGACGGCATCGGCGCGTGCGAGGCCACGGTCAGGGGAGCGAGCCACGGCGGCATAGACCTCGACGTGTTCTCCCCCGGCTGCTCGACCCCGCTCGCGTTGACCGGCGTTCGCCTTTACGATGGGTTCGCGATACTCTGCCCGCCCGGATCGTGCTTCACAGTTCCCCGTTGAGCGTCGTCGCCATTCTCGCGAGGCAGTCCGACTTCTTCCGGCATAGCGCGGCGAGGTCGGCGGGAACGCCGTCGGGGATCGGATTTTCGCCATCGGCCCACCGGCGGACCGTGCGCTCGGCGACCTTGAGCGCCTTGGCCAGTGGATCGCGCCAAGCAGACCCATAGAGCATCGTCCCGACCTGAGAGAATCGGGCTGGTGTCATGATGCCGGCTCCGCCATCGCCTTGGCCATGTCGGCGAAAAGGCCGCGCAGCTTGGGCCGCAATCCTTCCCAAGCGGCGACGATCTCCAGGCCGTCGCGGCTGGTGGTGAACGCGCGCAGCGTTTTGTCGGCGTCGGAGTCGATACTAGTGCTGCCCGGCGCGTCCTTGAAAAAGTAGGCGGGCGGAACGTCTAGCGCGGTCGCTATCTGCTGCATCCGGCTTCCGCGCACGCCGTTGGTGCCCTTCTCATATTTCTGGACCTGCTGAAAGGTAAGGCCGAGTGTATCGCCGAGCCATTCCTGCGACTTACCTAGCTGCATCCGGCGCGAGCGTATGCGCGAGCCGATGTGCATGTCGACTGGGTTAAAATTCTTCTTCATCTGGTTCTTCTCCTTGCGACGCGAGTACCGCGCCCCGTCGGGGACCGTTGCCGGTCCCCGCTAGGCCGCGGTGGCTACGCCGCTTGCAAAACCTGCCGCCACTCGGTCGGCTTCAGTTCGAGCAGTTGGCCGCCCAT
>JAUSIF010000326.1 GCA_030648135.1 Xanthobacteraceae bacterium | reverse complement strand
ACCCTGCTGTCGCCGCGTGGACTCCTGCTGTCTTCGGGGCGTTAATGGGTTGCTTGGTACTGTTGCACCAAGAGGACGGGTGAATGGTTTCGCGTATGGCCGTCCAGGCCCAGTACGGGCCGTTGCGAAGGCCCAGTTGCGTCATATGGCGCGTGATGGCGCTCGTCCTGAGTGCGTTCATCTTTGACGCCGGTTTTTCGCTCGCCCCGGCGCAAGAGTCGCAAACCTCCACGCCGGCAGTGCAACTGCCGGGGCAGAAAAAGCCAAAATCGAAAAAGCCGGCGACTCTGAGCGAAGCGGTGCACGCCAAGCAGAACGCCGACCCCAATGCGAAGATGCTCGTGCAGGCGAACGAGCTCGTCTACGACAACCAATACGACAGGGTTTCAGCCGTCGGTCAGGTTCAGATCTATTACAACGGCGCCATCCTCGAGGCCGACAAAGTCACCTTCGACCGCAAAACCGACCGGCTCTTTGCCCAGGGCAACGTCATCTACAAGACCAAGGAAGGCGAGATCATCTATGGCGATTCACTCGACCTCGACCGGGACTTCCGGGACGGGTTCATCAACTCCATGCTGCTGGAGACAACGGATAAGACCCGCTTCGCCGCCGCCCGCGCCGATCGGAGCGAAGGCAATCTCATGGTGTACCAAAGCGGCGTCTATACCGCCTGCGAGCCGTGCAAGGACGACCCCAAGAAACCGCCGCTCTGGCAAGTCAAGGCGACCCGGGTCATCCACAATGAAGGCGAGAAGGTCATCCATTACGAAAATGCGTCGCTCGAGTTCTTCGGCCAGCCGATCGCCTGGTTTCCCTATTTCTCGCATCCCGATCCGACGGTAAAACGCAAGTCGGGCTTTCTGGCTCCGCACTTCTTCTCCACGAGCAAAATCGGCGCCGGCGTCGAGATTCCCTATTTCTGGGCCATGGCGCCGAACTACGACACCACCTTCTCCGTCGCTCCGATGACCCGTCAGATCGGCCCACTGGTCAAGGCCGAGTGGCGGCACCGGCTGCTCAATGGCTCCTATACCATCCGCGCCGCCGGCATCTTCCAACAGGACAAGGATGCCTTTATCCGCTCCGGCACGCCGCCGCCCGGCTTGTCGCAATTCGAGCCCGGCTACCGCAACTTCCGCGGCTCGCTAGAGAGTAGCGGACAATTCAACATCACCAATAAATGGTCCTGGGGGTGGGATGGAATGCTCCTCACCGACCGCACCTTCCCTAGAGACTACACGGTGCAGCAGCACACGGCTTCCGAAAAGACCAACCAACTCTATCTCACCGGCCAGGGCGACCGCAGCTATTTCGACGTGCGCGGGATGAGCTTCCTCGGTTTTTCGGAGCTCGACGTACAACGTCAATTGCCGATCATCCACCCGGTGCTGGATTATTCCAACGTGATCAAGGATCCGGTGCTCGGGGGTGAATTCGGCTACCGGATGAATTTCACCAGCCTGTCGCGCCGGCAAGCCGAATACAATCCGATCAATTCCACGGCCGCTGCTATAACAGGTACCGGCTACAATTCGTGTGATGCCCGCGCCATCCTGTTGGCGACCAATCCGAGCAACTGCGTGATGCGCGGCATGCCCGGCGATTACACCCGGGCCACCGCCGAATTCAATTGGAGGCGAACCCTCATCAATGGCTGGGGCCAGATGTTCACGCCGTTCATGGCGATGCGCAGCGATATCGCTTCGCGGGACGCGAACAATGATTTCAACAGCACGACCGCCGGCTCCGGAAGTTTCATCGACCCCAACCGCGAGACGCTGGTGCGCGCCATGCCGACGGTGGGTGTGGAGACGCGCTGGCCGTTCATCTCGGTCCATTCCTGGGGCACGCAGATCTTCGAGCCGATCGCGCAGATGATCGTCCGCCCGAACGAGACCAACATCGGCCGCTTCCCGAACGAGGACGCCCAGAGCCTGATCTTCGACGACACCACGCTGTTCGCGATCGACAAGTATTCCGGCTACGACCGGGTCGAGGGCGGAACCAGGGCCAATGTCGGCGTTCAATACACCGCCAACATCAACCGCTTCGGCATGATCAACATGCTGTTCGGTCAATCCTACAATCTGTTCGGACGCAACTCGTTTGCCTATAGTGGCACAATTGACCCCGTCACCGGACAGCAAACCGGCCTCGGACTGCAATCCGGCCTCGAACAAGACGTTTCCGACTATGTCGCACGCATTTATTTCCAGCCGACCGGCAATCTCTCGTTCACCAGCCGCTTCCGCTTCGACAAGGACAATCTCGATATCCATCGCTTCGAGCTCGAAACCCGCTCCACTTGGGACCGTCTCTCGCTCTCGACCATCTATGCGCGCTATGATGCGCAGCCGCTGATCGGCTATCTCGAGCGGCGCGAGGGCATTTACCAGATGGCGGCGTACAAGTTCCACGACAACTGGAGCATCTCCGGTGGCATTCGCTACGATCTCGATCGCGGAAGGGTCGATCTCGGCACGATCGGCCTCAGCTACATCGACGAGTGCTTCGCGGCCTCGTTCATCTACGTCGCCGATTACACGAATATCGTCGACCCGCACCCGGTCCACAAGCTCATGCTGCGCTTGAATCTGCGGACACTCGGAGGCACCGGCTTCAGCACTAGCGTCGGTCAGACAACGGGCCAATGAAATGACCGAGCCCTTGTCCAATTATCGCCATAGGGCGCGTCCAAAAGAACGGGATATTGCTCGGCCGGCGGATTGCTTGCCGGCCGGAAGTTGACGAGCAGTCCATGCAAGTCGTTCGACCGATCGCGCTCGCTGCCCGAGCCTTCGCAATCCCGGCCCTAATCTTCCTGATCGGCGCTACCGGAGCGGCGATGGTCGTCCGGCCTGCTGCGGCGCAGTACGTCGTCGCGCTGGTAAACGGCGAGCCGATTACCGCGCTCGACGTCGAACAGCGTATTCGTCTCATGCAGTTGATTGCTCGCCGTCAGCTGAGCAAGCAGGAAGCGACCGAGGAACTCGTCAACGAGAAGATCAAGCTGCAGCAAGCCAAGAATCTAAAAATCACCGTCACCGACATCGAGGTCGAACGTGCTTTCGCCGCCGTTGCCGGACAATCCGGCCGCCTCGCTACCGACTTCAGCGGGGCACTCAAACAGTCGGGTATCGACGTGAGTATATTCAAGGCCAAATTAAAGACCGATCTGGCTTGGCGACAGGCTCTCCAGCAGACTACTCCGGGCGCGTTCTACGTGCGCGATGCCGATATCGTCGCCGCGCTCACCGCCCGCGGACAGCGTCAGACCGGCAAGGCGATGCAATATACGATGCGCCAGATCATCTTCGTCGTGCCGCGCGGCTCACCCGCGGCGCTACGCAACGCCCGCGTGCGTGAGGCGGAAGCGCTGCGGGCACGATTTACCAGCTGCGACGAAGGCATTAAATTTGCCCGCGAATACCACGATGTCGTGATCAAGGACTCGGTCATTCGGATCTCCACCGACCTGCCGGCGAAGTTTCAGACACTGCTCGAGCAGACCAGCGATGGCCGTCTCACACCGCCCGAGCCGACCATCGCCGGAATCGAAGTTGTCGCCGTCTGCGACCGCAAGGAAACCACCGCCGATGTGACCTCGCTGCGCGAGGTGAAGGAGCAACTCCTGTCCCAGCGCGTGGCGTTGGAGGAGAAGCAACTGCTCGAGCAATTTCGGCGTCAAGCGATCATCGAGTACCGGTGAATCGAGTGGCTGCGATGCGCCCGCTCGCGTTGACCCTCGGCGAGCCGGCGGGCATCGGACCCGATCTCGCGCTCCTATTGTGGACACGGCGCGAGCGGCTCGGCGTTCCGCCGTTCCTGCTCATCGGCGACCCGACCTTGCTCAAGGCGCGGGCCCGACTTCTGAAGCTCGATGTGCCGATCGCCGAAAGCGACGCGGAGGATGCCGGCGGCCGTTTCGCGACCGCGCTGCCGGTGCTGCCGCTCGATCAGGCGGCGACGGCCGCGCCGGGCAAACCCGATGCCACGAGCGCCGCTTGCGCCCGCGCCGCCATCGACCGGGCGGTCGCGCTGGTGCAGGCGGGCAAGGCCGCGGCCCTCGTCACCAATCCGATCGCCAAGGCGGTGATGCAGCGGGCCGGCTTCGCCTTTCCCGGCCACACCGAATATCTCGCGCAGCTTGCCGCCGCGCCCGGCGCGAGCCCGCCCCGGCCGGTCATGCTGATCTATAGCGATGAACTCGCCGTCGTGCCGGTCACGATCCATGTGCCGCTATCGGAGGTGCCCCGGCTGCTTACCGCCGATCTCATCGTGGAGACCGGGCGCATCGTCGCGCACGACCTCAAACGCCGCTTCGGCATCGCCAACCCAAGGCTCGCGCTGTGCGGGCTCAATCCGCATGCCGGCGAACAGGGAACGATCGGGCGCGAGGACGAAGACGTAGTCCGTCCCGCGGTCGAGCGCCTGCAAGCGGAAGGGATCGCGGCGAGCGGGCCCTATGCCGCCGACTCGCTTTTTCATCGCGAGGCGCGCTCGCGCTACGACGTGGCGCTCGGCATGTATCACGATCAGGTGCTCGGGCCGGTGAAAACGCTCGCCTTCGAGCGCGCCGTGAACGTCACTCTGGGCCTGCCGTTCGTGCGCACCTCGCCCGACCACGGCACCGCCCTCGATCTGGCCGGAACCGGCCGCGCCGATCCATCGAGCCTGTTGGCGGCGATGAAGCTCGCCCGCCGGCTCGCCGATGCCGAGGCGATTGCCCCCGCCCGATGAGCGCGCTCGACGATCTGCCGCCCTTGCGCGAGGTGATCCGCCGGCATGGGCTTTCGGCCAAGAAATCGCTCGGCCAGAATTTTCTGCTGGATCTCAATCTCACCGGCCGCATCGCCCGCGCCGCCGGCCCGCTCGAAGGCGTAGCCGTGGTCGAAATCGGCCCGGGGCCGGGCGGGCTCACGCGCGCGTTGCTCGCCCTCGGCGCCCGCCGCGTCGTCGCCATCGAACGCGATCCGCGCTGCATCGAGGCGCTCGCTGAGATCGCCGGGCATTATCCCGGCCGGCTCGTCGTGCTCGCGGGCGACGCGCTGGAAATCGATCCACGGCCGCAGCTTGGCCCCGGTCCCGTCCGCATCGTCGCCAACCTGCCTTACAACATCTCGACCGCGTTGCTGGTCCGTTGGCTCGGCCTCGAGCCGTGGCCGCCCTGGTACGATTGCCTGGTGCTCATGTTCCAGCGCGAGGTGGCCGAGCGCATCGTGGCCGCGCCCGGTTCGAAGACTTACGGCCGTCTTGGCGTGCTCGCGCAATGGCGCTGCGAGACGAAGATTTTGTTCGACGTGAATCCAAGCGCCTTCGTGCCGCCGCCGAAGGTCACCTCTTCGGTGGTCAGGCTCGTTCCCAAGGCCGCTCCCCTCGCCTGCGATCGTCGCGTGCTCGAGCGGGTGACCGAAGCGGCCTTCGGCCAGCGGCGCAAGATGCTGCGCCAGAGCCTGCGCTCGCTCGGCGGCGATGCGGCCGCCTTGCTCGCGCGCGCCGGCATCGAGCCGACGCAGCGCGCCGAAGAAATTCCGGTCGCGGGTTTCGTCGCGCTCGCGAACGCGTTCACGGCGCTCGCGGGCCGCGATCAGAGTTCGGCCTGAAGCTTACGGATCAAATCGCCTAGCCGCGGCTGCCGTTCGCGCTTGAACGCGCCGGCGAGCGCGATTGTCCGCCTTTCCCGCCCGCGCAGGGCGCGATCTCGTTCGCGCGCGAGCCGCGCGGCGGCGAGGATCGACTTCAATTGCGATAAGCAGCGATCGAGGTCCTGGTTGATCAGCACGTAATCGTATTCTTTCCAGTGGCCGATCTCGACCATCGCGTTTTTGAGCCGATCGCGGATGCTGTGTTCGTCGTCCTCCGCCCGCCGCGCCAGGCGCGCCCGCAATTCCGCGATCGAAGGCGGCAGGATGAAGACGCTCACCACGTCGGCGTGGGCTTTTTGATAGAGCTGCCGCGTGCCCTGCCAGTCGATGTCGAACAGCATGTCCTGCCCGGCCTTGAGCGCCGCCTCCACCGGCGCTCGCGGCGTGCCGTAGTAATTGCCGTGCACCTCGGCCGATTCCAGCAATTCGCCGGCCGCGCGCATCTGTTCGAACCGGCGCCGGTCGAGAAATTGGTAATGCACGCCGTCGACCTCGCTCGGACGCCGCGGCCGCGTGGTGACCGAAATCGACAGCCGGATGCGGGGATCGTCCTCGATCAAGTGCCGCGAAAGCGTGGTCTTGCCGGCGCCCGACGGCGAGGACAGCACCAACATCAATCCGCGCCGGGCGATCTTTTTTTCGCGCCGCCGCGTCGCCGGCTTTTTCCGCGGCTTGCGCGCGGATTTTTTCATCGCCCGCTTCATTCGAGATTCTGCACCTGCTCGCGGAACTGGTCGACCACCGCCTTGAGATCGAGCCCGATCGCGGTGAGCGTCACATCGTTGGCCTTGGCGCACAGCGTATTGGCCTCGCGGTTGAATTCCTGGGCGAGGAAATCGAGCCGGCGGCCGACCGCGCCGCCTGTTCCGATCAGCTCGCGCGCCGCTTCCACGTGCGCCGCCAGGCGGTCGATCTCCTCGCGCACGTCGGCCTTGGCGGCGAGCAGCATGGCCTCCTGATGCAGCCGGTCGGAATCGAACTTCTCGCCGGTGTCGAGAATCGCGCGCAGCTGTTCGGCCAAGCGCGCGCGAATCGCCGCGGGCTTGCGCGCGGGCGAAGCCTCGGCCGCGGCGGTGAGCTTGGCGATCTGTTCGATGCGCTGCATGAGCACGCGCGCGAGCGCTTCGCCCTCGCGCTGGCGCGCCGCCACCAGTTCGGCGAGCGCCTGTTCGAAGCCCTTGACCGCCGCCTGCTCGGCCTGGCGGCGCTCCTCCTCGCTCTCCTCGGCCTCGACGATCTCGATCACGCCCTTGAGCCCGAGGATGCCGTCGAGGCTCGGCGGCTGCGCGTCGATCCGTTTGGCGATGGAACGAAAGGTTGCGAGGACGGCGGCGAGCACTTCCTCGTTGACGCGCACGGCCGGTGCCGCACCGTTGCGGGTGACATCGAGCGTGGCGGAGATATTTCCGCGCACCAGCATGCGTGCGGCGCTCACGCGCAGCGCCGCTTCGACGGCGTCCCAGCCCGGCGGCAGCCGCAGCCTGAGATCGAGACCCTTGGCATTGACGGATTTCAGCTCCCAGGCCCAGCCATAGGCGCCGGCCACCCCCTGGGCGCGGGCGAATCCGGTCATGCTCGCAAGCGACATCGAGGGAGATCCGGCTAGAGCGCGGCCTGAAAACCAGCACGGACCCTAGCCGCACGGGCGCATACCCTCAAGTCCGCGTCGCTGCGAGAGTGCTATTGCTGACCGCTTTTATCGGCTGCGGCGGGGGATTGTTTCGTGCTCGGGCCCTTGGCTGGAGACTTCGCCGCCTTCTGAGCCTTGGCTGGTTGATTCTTCGCCGCCCCGGAAGCGTTCCCGTTGGAAGACGGTGCGGCATTGGGCGGCGACGGTGGAGCGGATGCGGGCGCGGCAGGTGCTGGAGCGGCCGCGGGCGCGGATTCCTGCTTGGCGGCGGCCGCCTGTTCCTTCTGATGTTCGCGCCAGTTCGCCACATTCTTCATGTGCTGGTCGTAGGTCTCGGCGAAGATGTGGCCGCCTGAGCCGTCGGCGACGAAATAGATTTCCTTGGTGCGCGAGGGATTGGCCACCGCTTCGAGCGAGGCGCGGCCCGGATTGGCGATCGGCCCGGGCGGCAGGCCGTCGATGATATAGGTGTTGTAGGGCGTCGGCCGATCCACGTCCTCGCGCTGCAGCGGCCGCCCGAGCGTGCCCTTGCCGCCGACCAGACCGTAGATGATGGTGGGGTCGGACTGCAGCTTCATCCGCCGATTGAGCCGGTTGATGAAGACGGCGGCGACGCGCGGGCGTTCATCGGCCTTGCCGGTCTCTTTCTCGACGATTGCGGCGAGCGTGATGAGCTGCTCCGGCGACTTCAGCGGCAAATCGGCGGCGCGCCGCTCCCAGACCTCGTTGACGAGGCGGCGATGGGAGGCGGCCATGCGGGCCACCAGCTGCTCGCGCGTGGTGCCGCGCGTGACCTTGTAGGTTTCCGGCAATAGCGTGCCTTCGCGCGGAATCTCGCGAACGAGACCGGTGAGCAGATCCGCCTCGTTGATTTTCTGGATGATCTGCTCGCTGGTGAGGCCTTCGGGTATGGTCACCTGGTGCTGGATCGATCTGCCCTCGATGATCGTTTCCATCACATCGCGCAGGCTGGCGTGGCGCTCGAACAGATATTCGCCGGCCTTGAGCTCGTTGGTCGCGCGCAGCACCATTGCGCCGCCGACGAACAGCAGCGGATTGTTGATCACGCCCTCGCGGCGCAGGACTTCGGCGATCTCGCGGATGCCCTGGCCGCGCGGGATCACCACGGTGCGCTCGTGCTCGAGCGGCCCGGGCGCCTCGAACTTGAGCAGGCCGATATAGAGGCCGGCGCCGGCGGCCAGAATCAGCAGAAACAGGCCGGTGAAGATCGCATTTCCCGCCACCACCAGCGGATGGCGCGCGCGGCGCGAGGGCGGCGGCGGCATCTGCTCGGCCAGGATCGCCTGCCGGGGACTGCGCGGGTGCAGAAAGGGGCGCTGTTCAGCGCCCGATGGATCGGAGTTCTCCGGACCCTTGGGTTTCGATGGATCGCCGGACATCACACTCTCATTCTCGTCTTGTTGTAGGGATCCTGCGAATCACGAATTCGCGGGTGGCGAGTTACGGGCAGTGCCGCCGGCCGAGCCTAGGCGGAAATATGGCGAAAGCGCGAAGCCCGGTCGATTCACTTTTGCGCGCGCCGGAACACCAGCGAGGCGTTGGTGCCGCCGAAGCCGAACGAGTTCGAGAGCACGACTTCGATCGGCCGCTTGGCCGCCTTGTGCGGTACCAGGTCGATCGGTGACTCGATCGACGGGTTGTCGAGATTGATGGTGGGCGGGGCGATCTGATCGCGGATCGCGAGCACCGAGAAGATCGCCTCGACCGCGCCGGCCGCGCCCAACAGATGGCCGATTTCCGACTTGGTGGAGGACATGGAAATTTTCCCTACCGCATTGCCAGCGAGCCGCTGCACCGCGCCGAGCTCGATCTCGTCGCCGAGCGGGGTCGAGGTGCCGTGGGCATTGATATAGTCGATTTCGGCGGGCGTGATGCCGGCCCGCCGCAGCGCCGCGGTCATGCAACGCAACGCCCCGTCGCCGTCCATGGCCGGCGCGGTGATATGGAAGGCATCGCCCGAGAGACCGTAGCCGATGAGCTCGGCATAGATTTTGGCGCCGCGCGCACGCGCGTGTTCCAGTTCCTCGAGCACGACCACGCCGGCGCCCTCGCCCATGACGAATCCGTCACGGTCGCGGTCGTAGGGGCGCGAGGCTTTCTCCGGCGCATCGTTGAACGAGGTCGAGAGCGCCTTGCAGGCGCAAAAACCCGCGACCGAGAGGCGGTTGACCGGCGACTCGGCGCCGCCCGCGACCATTACGTCGGCATCGCCGAGCGCGATCAGCCGGCCGGCATCGCCGATCGCGTGCGCTCCGGTCGAACAGGCGGTGACGACGGCGTGATTGGGACCCTTGAGCTGGTGCGCGATGGAGACGTGTCCGGAGGCGAGATTGATCAGCCGGCCCGGAATGAAGAACGGCGAGACCCGGCGCGGGCCTCTTTCCTTGAGCACGATCGCGGTCTCGGCGATGCCTTCGATGCCGCCGATGCCGGAGCCGATCAGCACGCCGGTGCTGGTTTGGTCCTGGTAGCTCTGGGGATGCCAGCCGGCGTCGTCGAGCGCCTGCGTCGCCGCGGCCATGGCAAAAATGATGAAGTCGTCGACCTTGCGCTGCTCCTTGGGCTCCATCCACTGGTCGGGGTTGAAGGAGCCGTTGGAGCCGTCGCCGCGCGGGATCTGGCAGGCGATCTGGCAAGGCAGGTCGGAGACCTCGAAGCTCTCGATCCTGCGCGCGCCGCTGTTGCCGTCGAGGATTTTCTTCCAGGTCGTCTCGACGCCCGCGCCGAGCGGCGTCACCATACCCACACCTGTCAAGACGACCCGCCGCATCCGTACCTCCGGGTGCCGGTGTTCACCGCCGGCTTGGATCGGGTTCGCCTCTAGCGCATGATCCGGCGAAGTGGAAACCGGTTCACCGATAAGATCATGCGCCAGATGAATAAGTTAGCGCGCGATCGGACGCAAAACCGGTACCCACTTTTGCTGATCGCGCGCTAGTGCCTGACCTGAAGTCAGGCCGCTTTCTTCTCGAGAAACTTGATGGCGTCTCCGACGGTCAGGATGGTCTCCGCGGCATCGTCCGGGATCTCGCAGCTGAATTCTTCCTCGAAGGCCATGACCAGCTCGACCGTATCCAGGCTGTCGGCACCCAGATCGTCAATGAAACTCGCCTTATCGTTCACCTTGTCGGGTTCGACGCCCAGGTGTTCGACGACGATTTTCTTGACCCGCTCGGCTATGTCACTCATCGGTCCACCCTAGGTCGGTCCGGTTGTTATGGTTCATCGCGCGGGATTTGTGCGAGCTCAGCCTACGTTGTTTGCAGCCTACGTTATTTGACTGCGGCGGGCCACGACTTTAACGCGCTGATCGGAAATCGGCGCGTCGGATACGAGCCTCGCCTCGCCCCATCGAAGTCTGCGGGAGTTACCATACTTCAAAAGCCTTGACCAGCCATCGGACCGCCCGCAACCCCTTGGCGCGCCTCAGATCATGGCCATGCCCCCGTTGACGTGCAGGGTCTGGCCGGTGACATAGGCGGCTTCGTCGGAGGCGAGAAAAACGATGGCCACGGCCACGTCTTCGGGCAGGCCCAGCCGCCTCGCCGGAACCCGTTCCAGGATCGCTGTGCGGATTTTCTCGTTGAGCGCGTCGGTCATCGGGCTCTTGATGAAGCCGGGCGCCACGCAGTTCACGGTCACATTGCGGCTCGCGACCTCGAGCGCGAGCGACTTGGTCATGCCGATCAAGCCGGCCTTGGCGGCGGTGTAATTGCCTTGCCCGGGATTGCCAGTGACACCCACGATCGAGGTGATGCCGATGATACGGCCATAGCGGCGGCGCATCATCGGAAACACCGCCGCGCGCGCGAGGCGAAACGCCGCAGTGAGATTCACCGCGATGACCTGGTCCCAGTCCTCGTCCTTGAGGCGCACGAACAAGGCGTCGCGGTTGAGCCCGGCATTGTTCACCAGGATGTCGACTTTCTCCATCGCCTTCTCGGCGGCGGGGACGAGCGCTTCCACCTCCTCGGCCTTGGCGAGATTGCACGGCAACACGTGCACGCGCGCGCCGAGCGCGCCCGCGAGCGCATCGAGCGCGTCGCGGCGCGTGCCCGAGATCGCGACCGTGGCGCCCTGCTGGTGCAGCGCCCGCGCGATGCCGCCGCCGATGGATCCGCTCGCCCCGGTGACGAGCGCGGTCTTGCCGGTGAGATCGAACATGCCTCTATCCCCGTCCCGCCTTCCTATCAGGTTTTCCGCGCCTTGTAGGCGGCAATGTCATCGGGCGTGCCGATGGCGACGGCGTTCAATTCCTTGGCGATGCGCTTGGCGAGGCCGGTAAGCACCTTGCCGGAGCCGATTTCGACCAGGCGGTCGACCCCGTGCGCGGCAAGATAGCCGATCGACTCGCGCCAGCGCACCGTGCCGGTCACCTGCGCGATCAGGCCGCGCACGATCTCGGCGGGATCGGTCACCGGCTGCGCCGTCACATTGGCGATAAGCGGAACTTTCGGCGCGCGCACGGCGACTTTCGCCAGCGCCTCGCGCATGGCCTCGGCCGCGGGCTGCATCAGGGCGCAATGGAAGGGGGCGGACACCGGCAGCATCATGGCGCGCGCGCCCTTGGCTTTGGCGAGCTCGACCGCGCGCTCGACCGCAGCCTTGGCCCCGGAGACCACGATTTGCCCGGGCGCATTGTCGTTCGCCGTCTCGCACACCTCGCCTTGTGCCGCTTCCGCCGCCAGAGTTTTCACCGCCTCGATTTCCAATCCCAAGAGCGCGGCCATGGCGCCCTGCCCGACCGGCACCGCCTGCTGCATGGTGCGTCCGCGAATGCGCACCAGCCGCGCGGTGTCGGCGATACTGAGCGAACCCGCGGCGGCGAGCGCGGAATATTCGCCAAGCGAATGGCCGGCGACGAAGGCGGCGTCGCGGGCGAGATCGAGGCCGGCTTCGGCTTCCAGCACGCGGATCGCTGCGAGCGAGACCGCCATCAGCGCGGGCTGGGTGTTCTCGGTCAGCGTCAGCTTGTCGGCGGGGCCCTCCCACATGATCGCCGAGAGCTTGTCGGAAAGCGCCGCATCGACCTCGTCGAACACGGCCTTCGCCGCCGGGAACGCCGCGGCCAGGCTCTTCCCCATGCCGACCGCCTGGCTGCCTTGTCCCGGAAAGGTGAATGCGGTGGTCATAACAGCGCTCCCGAATGCACCGGCGGAGAGAAACCCCGCGCCGATCGACCCTGTCAAGCGTGGGGCCGCCCCGTTCCCCGCCTTGCTTCGAGAGCAAAATCGCGTATAAGCACGCGTCTTCATCGCTCCC
>JAUSIF010000324.1 GCA_030648135.1 Xanthobacteraceae bacterium | reverse complement strand
TGCATGCGCGCGCCTCGGCCCAACTGACCCAGCTCGCCAGCGGCTTCGCCGCCGAAATTTGGATTTCGCGCAACGGTCGCCGCGTCAACGCCAAGAGCATCATGGGCGTGATGATGCTCGCCGCCGGCAAGGGTGCCCGCGTTTTGATCGAGACCGACGGCGCCGACGCCAACGAAGCGATGGCGGCGATACAGAGCCTGATCGCCGAGCGCTTCGGCGAGAGCGAATGAGGACCGGTGCGTGAAGAAGGTCTCCGAACCTAAGCTCCACGAGGATTCGCCTCGATCCCCGATCTTGTCTGCTCATGGGGGCCCGAGTTTCACGCTGCATGGGGCCGGAGTCTCCGGCGGCATCGCCATCGGCTACGCGCACCTCGTTTCCACCGCACGGCTCGAGGTCGCGCATTACGAGATTGCCGCGAAAGACATCGAAGAGGAAGTCCGGCGCTTCAACGACGCAGTGGCCGAAGTTCGCGGCGAGCTGACCGGACTGCTGGCGTCGGTGTCCGCATCGGCACCGGCAGAGATGGCCGCTTTCCTCAAGCTGCATGTGATGATCCTGGACGACGCCCATTTGTCGCAGTTGCCGTGCATGGCCATCCGCACGCGCCGCTGCAACGCGGAGTGGGCGCTGATGCAGCAGATGGAAATGCTGGTACAGCAGTTCGACGAAATCCAGGATCCGTACCTGCGCGAGCGCAAGCACGACATCGTGCAGGTGGTCGAGCGCGTGCTCAAAGCCATGATGGGCAGCGCACATGCGCCGAAGGCGCCGACCCGCGAAGAAATCGCCATCGTGGTCGCGCACGACTTGTCGCCGGCGGACATGATCTTGTTCAAGCAGCACCACTTCGCCGGCTTCGTCACCGACGTCGGCGGCGTGACCTCGCACAGCGCTATCGTGGCGCGCAGCCTCACCATTCCGGCGATCGTCGGCCTGCATCACGCGCGTGACGTTGTTCGCGAAGGCGAGCTGTTGATCGTCGATGGCAGAGAAGGCGTTCTGATCGTCAATCCCGACCGCCAGGTGCTCGCGGAATACCAGTTGCGCAGCCGCAGATTGGAGGTCGAGCGGCAAAAACTCAAGCGCCTGCGCTCGACGCGGGCGATAACGTTGGACGGCGAGCCGGTCGATCTGCAGGTCAATATCGAACTGCCGCAGGACGTCGAGGAGGCAAGGGAGGCGGGGGCAACCGGGGTCGGACTGTTCCGGAGCGAGTTTCTGTTCCTGAACCGAGACGACCTGCCGAGCGAGGATGAGCAGTTCGAGGCCTACCGCAAAGTGGCCGAGGCGATGGACGGTCTGCCGGTGACGATTCGTACCCTCGATCTGGGCGCCGATAAAAGTATCAACGGCGCGGACCGCTCAGGTCCCAACCCTGCCCTGGGACTGCGCGCGATACGCTTCTGCCTCGCCGAACCGCAAATGTTCATGACGCAGTTGCGCGCCATTCTGCGTGCCTCGCACTACGGCCGAATCCGCGTGCTCATCCCCATGCTTGCGCATGCGCACGAGATCGAACAGACGTTCGCGGTACTCGCCCACGCCCGGGCGACGCTCGAGCAGCTCGGTATCCCCTACGACCGCTCGATTGCGGTCGGCGGCATGATCGAGATTCCCGCGGCGGCCCTGTCGTTAGGGGTGTTCATGCGTAAGCTCGATTTCCTTTCGATCGGCACTAATGACCTGACTCAGTACACGCTGGCGATAGACCGCACCGACGACACAGTCGCGCACCTCTACGACCCACTGCACCCGGCGGTGTTGCACCTGATTGCAAACACCATCCGCAGCGCCAATAAGGCAAACCTTCCGGTCGCGGTATGCGGCGAAATGGCGGGCGACCTCGCCGCAACGCGTCTCCTGCTCGGCTTCGGGCTGCGCCAGTTCTCCATGCACCCGGCACAAGTGCTCGCCGTCAAGGAACAAGTGTTGCGCACGAGCATCGCCCAGGTCGAACCGGTGGCGAGGCGCATTCTGCGCACCGATGATCCGGAAAAATGCCTGGCGCTGTTGGAACGGCTGAATGCATGAGCCTTACGCCGGCGCACCGCGGCGGCATTGCGTTCGAAGTTCGATGCGTTCGAAGTTCGATTGACTGCTTCCCCGCGATCGGGTAACGTTCCATCCGCGCCGATTTGATTATCAGCTTGCGGGCGCTGGAAGCGAAGACTTCCTAAACCGGCTAAAGCGAGGGCGACCCGTTTAGCTACCAGCGAGCTAAACGGGTTTCTCATTTCTGGAGCTATGAGCGAACAACAATCGGTCGGAGCGGTAAGACCGCAGATCATGCATTTCGATCAGCCGCTCGCTACGAGGAGCGGCGCCGTGCTGGCGGCCTACGACCTCACCTATGAGAGCTATGGAACGCTCAATGCGGAGCGTTCCAACGCGGTGCTGGTTTGCCACGCGCTCAACGCCGCTCACCATGTTGCGGGCTATTACGCCGATGACCCGAGAAACGTCGGCTGGTGGGACAACATGATCGGGCCGGGCAAGCCCCTGGATACCGATAAATTCTTCGTTCTTGGGGTCAACAACCTCGGCGGCTGCTTCGGTTCGACCGGGCCGGCATCGATCAACCCGAAGACCGGCAAGCACTTCGGCTCGGCTTTCCCGGTGGTCACCGTTGAGGATTGGGTCGACGCGCAGGCACGCCTTGCCGACCGGCTCGGCATCGAGCGCTTCGCTGCTG
>JAUSIF010000317.1 GCA_030648135.1 Xanthobacteraceae bacterium | reverse complement strand
CCTATGGCCGCGCGCTCGCCGACATCGGGCAGTACGCCCAGGCCCTCGACGTGCTTGGAAAGGCTCACACCCCCGACCAGCCGGACTGGCGCGTCCTCAATGCACAGGGCGCCGTGCTCGACCAGATGGGCAACCATGCCGAGGCGCGGCGCTATTACGAAACCGCGCTCAAGATCGCGCCTGAGAATCCGGCGATTCTCTCCAATCTCGGCCTTTCCTATGCGCTGTCGAAGGACCTCGTGCGCGCCGAGGCAACGCTCCGGCGTGCCGTGGCCGACCCTCGCGCCGAGCCCAAAGTTCGGCAGAACTTCGCGCTCGTGCTCACCTTGCAAGGCAAGTTCGAAGAGGCCGAGCGCATGACCGCCGGCATTCTGCCCACCGAAGAGGCGCTCTCCAATGTTGCCTACATGCGCGAGATGATGCGCGAGCAGGGCGGCAAGAAAACCTCCGTGAGCCCGAAGGGCGCGGCTTCCGGCTGAATCAGCCGGCCTGCAAATTTTTCTAGACAGGTTTAGGCGGATCGGAGCGCGGCGGCGAAGCTTGCCGCTGCATCGATGTGCTTATTTTATTTCCATGACGCGAATCGCCGCCGGGCCCAGGATCACGACGAAGAGCACCGGCAGGAAGAACAGGATCATCGGTACGGTGAGCTTGGGCGGTAGTGCCGCCGCCTTTTTCTCCGCTTCGGACATGCGCATGTCGCGGTTCTCCTGGGCGAGCACCCGCAGCGCCTGACCGAGTGGAGTTCCATAGCGCTCGGCCTGCACCAGCGCGGTACAAACCGCTTTCACGCCGTCGATATTGGTGCGGGCGGCAAGGTTGTCATAGGCCGTGCGCCGGTCCTGCAGATAGGAAAGCTCGGCGGTGGTGAGCGTCAATTCCTCGGCCAGCGCGATCGACTGGGAGCCGATTTCCTCGCTCACTTTGCGGAAGGCGGCGTCGATCGCCATGCCGGACTCCACGCAGATGAGCATAAGATCGAGCGCGTCCGGAAAGGCGCGTCGGATCGAAGGTTGGCGCCGGGTGATGAGATTCTTGAGGAACAGGGCGGGGATGCGCATGCCGATCCAGGCGGCAGCGATCGAAACCGCGAACCGTACCATCGCCGGTTGCTTGAGATCGATGATTACGAACAGGTAGAGGATCGCGAACAGGAACATCGCGATCGGCATGACCATGCGAAAGAACAGGAAGGTGACGTAGGGTCCCTGCCCGCGATAACCCGCCTGAATCAGTGTCGCGCGGATCTCGTCCTCGCCCAGCCATTTGCGCAAGTTCAGCTGTTCGACGATGGTCTGCATGTAGGCCTTGGGCGATTGCCGGAGCTGAACGCGCTCTCCGTGGGCGAGCTTTTCGCGTTCGCGCGCACGGATTTTGTTGCGTTCTACGGCGACCAGTTTCATCCGCCGCTCGAGGTTGTCCCCGAATACGTAAGGCATGGCGATGGTGATGACCGTCGCCATGGCGGCGACCGCGGTCAGCAGCGTCACCAGAAAGCGCGTGTCGTGCAGCTTGTCGATGATGAGATCGACCATCGCGAGACCCGCCTCAGAAATCGAAGTTGATCATGCGGCGCATGACCAGAACGCCGCACATCATCCAGCCCGCGCACGACACCAGCATCGTCCGCCCCAAGGGCGTGGTCCACAAGAGCTCGATATAGGCAGGGCTGGTCAGATACACGAGCACCATGACGACGATCGGCAACGCCGCGATGATCACCGCCGAGGCTTTTGCCTCCATGCTCATGGCATGGATCTTGGCTTTCATCTTCTTGCGATCGCGCAGCACGCGCGAGAGGTTGGCCAGCGCTTCGGCGAGACTGCCGCCCGCCTTCTGCTGAATCGTGATTACGATGGCGAAGAAATTCGCCTCGGCCAATGGAATGCGGTCGTAGAGTTTCGTGCACGCTTCCGGCAAGGGCATGCCGACGGCCGTCGATTCCGCGATCATGCGGAATTCGCTCTTCACCGGCTCCTGGGTTTCGCTGGCGATGATACGGATGCAATCGCCGAGCGGAAGTCCAGCCTTGACGCCGCGGACGATGACGTCGATCGCGTTCGGAAGCTCCGTGGTGAAACGCGCCTCCCGCCGCTTCTTGAGATAGTTGAGCAGCCAGCGCGGCGCGCCAAGGCCGGCAGCGAAGGCGAGACCGGCCACGGGAAGAATATCCACATTCAGAAACTTCGCGAGCACGGCAACGAACAGACCGACGGCAACGCTTCCGATGATAAACTGGCGCTTCGACCAATTCACGCCGGCCTGTTGCAGGCGCACCGACAGCGGCGGGTGCTTGCGGGAGCGCTGACGCTCTTCGAGTTTTTTCAGCGAGTCCTCGACCAGCTGACGGCGCGAAGTGCCGGAATCCGGAGTCTTGCGGGCACGGCGGGCCTCGATCTCGGCAACCGTGATTCCGCGCATGCGCTTTTCGGCCCGCGCTTCGCCCGAAAGGATCGGATAGAGAAACACATATGCAACCCCGCCCACCGCCACGGTGGCCAGCATCGCGATGATGAAAGCGCTTGACATCGCCTAACCGCGCAACGGCTCGCCGATGACTTCGGAGGCGTCGAGGGCGGCGGCGAGGTTCGCTTCCTCTCCGAAATAACGTGCGCGCTCCCAGAAGCGAGGATGACCGATCCCGGTCGAGCGGTGACGGCCGAGAATATTCCCGTTCTGGTCCTCGCCGAGATAGTCGTAGACGAAGAGGTCTTGCGTGGTCACCACTTCGCCTTCCATGCCGACGACCTCGGTGATGTGGGTGACGCGGCGCGAACCATCGCGAAGCCGCGCGACCTGAATAATGACGTCGATCGAAGCGACCACCATCTCGCGGATGGTACGTGGCGGCAGCTGGAAACCGCCCATGGTGATCATCGACTCCAGACGGGAGAGCGCCTCGCGCGGACTGTTGGCGTGCAGCGTTCCCATCGAGCCGTCGTGGCCGGTGTTCATGGCCTGCAACAGATCGAAAGCTTCGGGTCCGCGCACCTCGCCGACGATGATCCGTTCGGGACGCATGCGCAGGCAGTTGCGTACGAGGTCACGCATCTTCACTTCGCCTTCGCCCTCCAGATTCGGCGGGCGCGATTCGAGACGCACCACGTGCGGCTGCTGCAGCTGCAGTTCGGCGGCGTCCTCGCAGGTGATGATGCGCTCGTCGTCGTCGATATAGCGCGTGAGACAATTGAGCAGCGTGGTTTTGCCCGAGCCGGTGCCGCCGGAGATCAGGGTGTTGACCCGGCAGCGGCCGATCACCTTCAGGAGTTCGCCGCCCATCGGCGAGATGGTGCCGGATTTCATCAGTTGCTCGAGCGTCAGCTTGTCTTTCTTGAACTTGCGGATGGTGAGGATTGTGCCGTCGATTGCCAGCGGCGGCGCGATCACGTTGACGCGCGAGCCGTCCGGAAGGCGCGCATCGCAAATTGGGGAGGACTCGTCAACGCGACGGCCCACTTGGCTGACAATTCGCTGACACACATTGAGCAGCTGGGTATTGTCGCGGAAGCGGATATCCGTCTCCTCGACCTTGCCGCCGACTTC
>JAUSIF010000316.1 GCA_030648135.1 Xanthobacteraceae bacterium | reverse complement strand
GGCATGGCGGGTGGAATGGGCAGTGGACCAACCAGCCGCCAGCACCGGGGTCGGTCTGCGGCTGCAACGCTTGCCCGGTCAACTAGGCCCAAGGTCGGCAGGCAGCAAGCTCTCCTCACTCCCACTCGATCGTTCCCGGTGGCTTGCTCGTCACGTCGTAGACCACGCGGTTCACGCCCTTCACTTCGTTGACGATGCGGGTCGCCACCCGGCCGAGGAAGGCCATGTCGAAGCCGTAATAATCCGCCGTCATGCCGTCGACCGAGGAGACCGCGCGCAAGCCGACCACGTAATCATAGGTGCGGTAGTCGCCCATCACGCCCACGCTCTTCACCGGCAGGATCACGGCGAAGGCCTGCCAGATATCGTCATAGAGTCCGGCACGGCGGATCTCCTCCAGGAAAATCTCGTCGGCCAGGCGCAAAATCTCGAGTTTCTCGCGCGTGACCTCGCCCGGGCAGCGGATGGCGAGGCCGGGCCCCGGAAACGGATGGCGGCCGACGAAAGCTTCCGGCAGGCCGAGCTCGCGGCCGAGCGCGCGCACCTCGTCCTTGAACAGCTCGCGTAGCGGCTCCACCAGCTTCAAATGCATGCGCTCGGGCAGGCCGCCCACATTGTGATGCGACTTGATCGTGACCGACGGCCCGCCGGTGAAGGACACGCTCTCGATCACGTCGGGATAGAGCGTGCCCTGGGCGAGAAAAGCGACCATGCCGATCTTCTTCGCCTCCGCTTCGAACACGTCGATGAAGAGCTTGCCGATCAACTTGCGCTTCTCTTCCGGGTCGGTAACGCCCGCGAGCGCCTTGAGAAAAGTTTCCGCGGCGTCCACGTGCACGAGCGGAATATTGTAGGCGCTGCGGAAGAGCGCCAGCACCTTCTCGGCCTCGCCGAGGCGCAAGAGGCCGTGATCGACGAACACGCAGGTGAGCTGGGCGCCGATCGCCTCATGCAGGAGCACGGCGGCGACCGCGGAATCGACCCCGCCCGAAAGCCCGCACAGCACTCGCTCCTTGCCGACTTGTTGCTTGATCTTCTCGATCGATTCCTCGCGAAACGCGCGCATGGTCCAGTCGCCGCGGCAGCCCGCGATCTTGCGCACGAAATTGCCGAGGATGGCGTGCCCGTGCGGCGTGTGCAGCACTTCGAGATGAAACTGGGTGGCGTAGAACTTGCGCTTCTCGTCGGCGATCATGGCGATGGGCGCGTTCTCCGAAGTGCCGATGACCTCGAAGCCCTTGGGCAATTTCGTCACCCTGTCGCCGTGGCTCATCCAGACCGGATAGCGGCCGCCCACCTCCCATACGCCGTCATAGAGCGCGGAGGCCTTCTTCACCTCGACCTCAGCGCGGCCGAACTCGCGGTGATGGCCGCCCTCGACCTCGCCGCCCAATTGCCGCGCCATCGCCTGTTCGCCGTAGCAGATGCCGAGCACCGGCACGCCGGCCTCGTAGATAGCCATCGGCGGGAGCGGCGCGTCTTTATCCAGCACCGAGGCAGGGCCGCCGGAGAGGATCACGCCCTTCGGCCGCATCTCGCGGAAAGCCGCCTCGGCGCGCTGGAACGGCACGATCTCGCAATAGACCCCGGCCTCGCGCACGCGGCGGGCGATCAACTGGGTCACCTGGGAGCCGAGATCGACGATCAGAATCTTGTCGTGGGCGGGGACCGTCATGGCGAGCTTCTAAGGGCTTAGTTAAAAACTGTCGAGCAACAGATAGCGACATTTTTCTATAATAACTCGCTTGCATCGATCGCCCTCCCCCTCACCCGGTCGGGCTTTGCCCTCCCACCCTCTCCCCCTCCCGCCCTTGCGGGAGGGGGAGAGGGAAGAGTGAGCACGACAACGTCGGGCGAACGAGGGTGAGGGGGTGGGGCGAGTGTAATAACGTTCTATTAGCGTCATTCATGCCAGAACGCATGGCATGAATGCCGACGTTCACCCTTCGCCCTCGGCCTTATCCGCGCGGCGGACGGCACTGTTCCGCGAGACGGCGATCGAGCGGATCGAGCGCGTCGTCCTCGGCATCGCGCTCGCTCTCAAGAATCGGCGCGAGATGCTGCCGCTCGTGCGCCTGTGGCTGTCCGACCTGGTCGCGCCGCGACCCGCTTTGCCCGACCCCGAACGGACCCAGGACGAGAGCGAATTCGCGGGAATGGTGCACGACCTTTCGGTCCAAACCCTGGTCGAGGCTTACAAGCGCGGCCTGTATCCTTCGGCGCATTTCGGCCCCCTGAAGTGGCGATCGCTCGCGCAACGCTCCGTGCTTTTCTTCGACGAGTTTCACATGGCCAAGCGCCTGCGCCGCACCATGCGGCAGGGTCAGTACCGCGTCAGCTTCGACCGCGACTTCGAAGGCGTGATCAAGGCCTGCGCCGGCCGGCGCGAAGGCCGCTGGCACATCACCTGGATCACGCCGCGGATCATGCATGCCTATGCCGAGCTCTATGACGCCGGTCATGGGCATAGTTTCGAAGTCTGGAACCAGGCCGGTGCGCTCGTGGGCGGCGGCTATGGCGTGGCGCTCGGAAAAATCTTCTTTACCGAGTCGCAGTTCTCGCACGAGCCCAATACCTCCAAGCTCGGCTTCTCGGTGCTGAACTGGCATCTCGCGAAATGGGGATTTGTTTTAAACGACGGCAAATATCCGACCCCCACCATTGTCGACATGGGCTTCCGCGAAATTCCGCGTGCGGAATTCCTGCGCCATCTCGCCGAGGGCGCGAGCGCCGCCGGCAAGCCGGGGCGATGGGAAACGGAAGCCGGCCCGGAGACGGTCGCCGACTGGCAGCCAGCGAAAGCGCCGGGCGAAATCGCCATCGCGGCCGAATAATCCGTCAAGTCGAACGCGCAAGCAACGCCGTGTAAAAACCGTCGGTCTCGGTGCGCCGCGGGGTGAGCAAAATTCCCTCCGGGCTCGCGAGCGCCGCCGCCTTCAAAATCACGCCGCGTTCGCCCAAGGCGAGTGCCGTTTCCGCCGCCGGCACCGCCGCGAAGCCCGGCGTGCGCGCGAGAAACGCCCGCATCTGGGCGCCGTTCTCGGCCTCGAGCACCGAACAGGTGACATAAGCGATGTGCCCGCCGGGCTTCACATAGCGCACGGCCTGATCCATGAGCACCGCCT
>JAUSIF010000313.1 GCA_030648135.1 Xanthobacteraceae bacterium | reverse complement strand
GATCGGGCCGACCCGGCTCAACTATGCCCGCGTGATCCCGATGGTCGACTATACCGCCCAGGTCGTGAGCAGGGTGCTCGGGGGCTGAAGCGACCGGCTTGATTTTTCGCAACCGCGACCTGATATGCGGACCGAAACTATCCGCACGAGCACCGCAGGATATCGATGACGGACGAAACCAAGCGCCCGCAGGAGACGGAGGCCGAAGTGCCGCCGGCCGAAGCAGTCGCGACCGATAACGATCCACTTGCGGCGGCGAGCGCCGAGAAGGCTGCACTGGTGGCGGCGGTCGACGAATTGCGCGACAAATATCTTCGCGCGGTCGCCGAGGCCGAGAACGTACGCAAGCGCGCCGAACGAGAGATTGCGGAATCGCGTGCCTATGGCATCGCCTACTTCGCCCGCGACGTCCTTGGCATCGCCGACAATCTCACCCGCGCGCTCGAAGCGATCGACCCGCAAGCCCGTGCGACCGCCGAGGGCGCGCTGAAGGCGTTGTTCGATGGCATCGATCTGACCCAGCGCGAACTGCAGAAGGCTTTGGAAAAGCATGGCATCCGCCGGCTCGATCCCACCGGAGAGAAATTCGACCCCAATTACCATCAGGCCATGTACGAGGTGCCCGACCCGAATGTCGCCGCCGGTACGGTCGTACAGGTCATGCAAACGGGTTATGCGATCGGCGACCGGGTACTGCGCCCGGCCTTGGTCGCCGTCGCTAAAGGCGAGGCAAAGCCTTCGGTTGCCCAAGACGAAACAAGTAATTCGGCCTAGCGTTGATTGACCGCTAGAGTATCGGGGGACTAAGAACCGGTCATGGCGCGCGTCTTCGATTGTTTCCCTTTCTTCAACGAGCTCGATATCCTCGAGATCCGGCTGCACGAACTTTCACCGGTAGTCGACAAGTTCGTGCTGGCGGAGGCTACGACGACATTTTCGGGCGCGCCTAAGCCGCTTTATTTCCTGAAAAATCGAGACCGGTTTGCGGAATTCGCCGATCGGATCGTCCATGTTGTCGTCGACGATATGCCGGGCGACGTGCGATCGGGATGGGTGCGTCAGACGCATCAGCGCAATGCTCTGCTGCGGGGTCTATCCGACGCGCGACCCGAAGATCTAATTCTACTTTCTGATGTCGACGAAATTACACGTGGAAGTGCAATCGCTGCGGCGGCAGCGCGACCAGCCGATGCACTGGAGATTCTGTGCTTCGAGCTCCGAATGTATAATTATTTCGTAAATTTCGAGATGGATAAGATGTGGCTGCGCAGTGGGCCGCGAGCCGTGCGGCGTAGATTATTGAGAAATTTTTCCTCGCTCAGGACCGTTAGAGGGCCGAGCAAGGAGCCGTTGAGAAACTTGCTGCGCGGCATCAGAACGTGGCGGGCGATGGGCCGACCTCTGCGGCGTGTCGTGGTTCGGGATGCGGGCTGGCATTTCACCTATTTGGGAGGCGCGGATGCCGTTCGCACAAAACTGCTTACATTCATCGACTCGGAGAAAGTTTCCGATGAAATGCTCGACAGTCAGCACCTGGCCGCCTGCATTAGCGCCGGCCTGCCTATGAATAGGCGCCGCGATACCAGCTTGACCTACCGGCCGCTCGACCAAAGCTTTCCGCACTACCTGCTCGAAAACCGAGAGCGCTTTGCTCATCTCATCCTTCAAGCGACTGCGATAAACGATCATATTAAATTCTCCTATTTTCGTCAGGGTGTTTTGAGTCGACCGCTCATGAAGCGCTCGCCAACGAATCCGGCCGCGCCATCCGCCTGAGTGTCTGCGGCAAATCGCTCGCCGACCGGCACGTCAAAATCCTCCTCGTCGTGGTCCTGATCTAGCCCCAGTTTCGCGCTCGGCGCGTAGAAATTGACCAGACAGGCCTCGCGCGGCGCTGATATCCGTCGCGGCGATGCTGACGCTGATCCAGGCCTTGCGGAATCGGGAGAAAGCCGCCGGCGCCGGGGCGCTCGATTCACGGGGGAACGAGGAATTACCGTCCATTAACGGCATCTGTGGTTACTGACGGCGGAACTGCAGCGACGCGGCGATCTGCCAGGCTTTGCCATGATGACACCTTCCGGGGACGACGTTCGCTACTCGATCGTCGTGCCGATCTATAACGAAGAGGCGGTTCTTTCGATTCTGTTGCGTCGCCTCGACGCGCTCATGGACGAGCAGCTCGACGGGCCGGCCGAGGCGATCCTCGTCGACGACGGCAGCTCCGATTGCAGCTCAATCATCCTTGCCGCGAAAGCTAAGGCCGATCCCCGCTATCGCTACATTGAGCTGACGCGAAATTTCGGTCACCAGATCGCGATCACCGCTGGCATGGATGCGGCCGCCGGCGCCGCGATCATCGTGATGGATGCCGACCTGCAGGATCCGCCCGAGGTCATCGGCGAGATGATCGAGCGGTGGAAAGGCGGCTATGACATCGTTTACGCGCGACGCCTGTCGCGGGCAGGAGAGAGCAGGTTCAAGCGCTGGAGCGCGGGACTTTTCTACCGGCTGCTCAGCCGCCTCACCTCGATTGAGATCCCCAGCGACGTAGGCGACTTTCGTCTGATCGACCGCCGGGTGCTCGAGGCGTTTCAAGCGATGCCGGAACGCGACCGTTTCGTGCGCGGCATGTTCGCGTGGCTCGGCTTTCGCCAGACCGAAGTCGAGTTTCATCGCCCGGCGCGGGCGGCCGGCGAGACCAAGTACCCGTTCTGGAAAATGCTGCGGCTCGCCGTCAACGGCATGCTTGGCTTTTCCGACGCCCCGCTGCGGCTCGCGATCTGGCTCGGCCTCGCCGTGTCGGCGTTTGCGGTCGTCTACGGCGCCTATGCGATCGGACTGCGAATCTTCGGCGGCGACGTGGTCACCGGCTGGACGTCGACCATCGTCGTCGTGTCGCTGTTGTGCGGCGTCAACATGCTGATGACCGGCATCGTGGGCCTCTACGTCGGCCGCATCCACGCCGAGGTGAAGCGCCGGCCGCTCTATG
>JAUSIF010000298.1 GCA_030648135.1 Xanthobacteraceae bacterium | reverse complement strand
ACAGGAAGCGCGATCTAAAAAATTTTGCGAAGCTCCGCAAAACTGGTTGGACCGTTCTTCGGGTGTGGGAGCATGCGGTTAAGTCCGATCCCGACGGCTGTGTGGATCGAATTGTTCGCGTGCTTCAGGCATCTCGGAATTGGAATTAGGTCCGCACTCGCGCCTAAACTCCCCACAATCCACCAACCCGCCTTCCCTTCAGAAATTCCGCCCTCACCGCGTCGTAACCTTGCCCTTGGTCGCCGTCGCGGTCGGCAGCGGATCGGGCGGCAGCGGCCGCTCCGGATAACGCGCGCGGTAGAGGCTGAGGAAATTGCCCAGGCTGTCGAAGGCGGAAAGCGCCTTGGCGGCCTGCGCCAGCGTCTTGGCGTTGGTGCCCTCGGGCGAGGAGACCATCGTGAGCACCTTGCTTTCCGAGCCCGCCCCCATCTTGTCCGCGTATTTCTCGCGCAGGCGCGAAAGCCAGATGCTCTCGTTGCCGAGCGCGAAGGCGAGCACCGCGCGCAACACGTCGTGGCGCTCGGTCTCGCTGAGCGGCGCGTCGTTCTTCCAGCGCTCGCCCAACAGCTTCTCGATCCGCTCGCCGGCCTCGCGCCAGTTTTTGGCCGCCCAGGCGATGTCGGCGCGCAGGCGATCGGCCTCCGGCCCCGTGAGATTATTGATCAGCTCGAGCGCGCCGTCGTGGCGGCCGGTGTCCGACAGCGCGCGCGCCTCGATCAGCAGACGCTGGTCGCGCAGATCCTGCGGCAGCTCCGGCATCCGCGTCGCCGCCAGCACGCGCACCGCCTCGGTCGGCTTGCGGTTCATCAGATGGATCACGGCGAGCCGCGCCGCCACCTGCGCCTTGGCCGCGCCGGAGAGCCGGTATTCGACCTGATGGTCGAGAAGCTCGGTCGCCTGATCGAGGAGATCGACCGCGACCAAGCGATCGGCGAGGCGGCGGATCAGTTCGTCGCCGCGGCGGCCGATCGGCGTCAGCTTGGAGAAATCGTAATAGATCGCCAGCGCCTCGATCGCCGGCTGCGCCTCGGCTTTGCCGGTCAGGAAAATGTCCTCGAACACCGTCGCCATCTCGTTCTGGAATTCGCGCGTGATGTCATCCTCGGGATAGGACAGGAGTGCGGCGTCGAGCAGGCGGAAGGCGTCGCGATAGCGCGCCTCGCCGACATAGAGCCGGGCCAACAGGCGCAGGCTTTCCAGCTCGATGCGGTCGCCGCGCCAGCTCCAGGCCTGCATTTCGAGCCGGTCGATGGCCTTCACCCGGCTGAGCTCGCCGCGGCCGGAGCGCATCTCGACCGAGCGCAGCCGGGCCTCGGCCGCGGCCGGCCCGCTGTCGGCGAGTGCCGCGGTTTCGTACAGCTCCTTGGCCTGTTCGAAGCGCCCGACCCCGTCGGCGACCCGGCCCGCCAGCACCGCGAAGGCGGGCTTGAGCTGGTCGGGGATCTCGATCGCCTCGATGTCGTAGATGAGCCGGCTCGCCTCGATGAAGTCGCGCAGCTCGACCGCGGCGCGGATCCCGCTCAACAGCACCAGGCGCTGATAGTCGATCGGCAAATTGGGAAGCGCATTGGCGCCGGTGCGCAAGGCGTCGCGCACGTCGCCCCAGCGCGAGAGCCCGGCGAGCGCGATGGTGCGCATCAACAGCGCCTCCGACACGCCCGCGAGCGGCGGACGGGTGAGGTCGGTGAGCGCCTCCGCGGCGCGCCCGAGCTTCAGTTCGGCGATGCCGTGCAGCAGATCATAAAGCGGATGATTGAACAGCTGGTTGTCGTCGCGCGTGTCCAGCGTGCCCTTGGCCTCGGTGGCGAAATCGTTGGCGAGATAGAAGCGGGCCAGCATGATGCGCGCCTCCGCCCGCTGCCCCGGCTGGGTATGGGCCAGCGCCGCGACCAGCTCGGCCTCGCGGTCGTAATAGGGACTGTCGCGTTCGGCCTTCCAGATCTCGGCGTCGAGCGGGGTGAATTGCCGCTTCACGAGCTTCTTCGGCGGCGGCGGCGGGTCGGGCAGATCCGAAACCATGAGACCCGTCGGACGTCCGACGGTGACGCCTTCCGATGTGAGCGTGACCGAAAGATCGTCGGCCAGCGGCGTGAGCGCGACCCCGTGGATCGAAGCCAGCGCCTTGAACTCGACGAAGTCCTGTCCGCGCAGGATGCCGCGCGCCGGCGGCATGGCGGTGACCGCGAGCAAGCTGTCGCCGATCTCCGGATCGACGAGGCGATGGACCTGGCCCGGCGCCTGCAGCAGAATCAGGATGGCGGCGCGCTCGTCCTCCGCCGACGCCCGCCGCATCGGCAACGGACGGCTCGGCACCGCGACACCGTCGCCGAGCGTGACCACCCAGGTAAAACCCTCGCGCTCCACGCTCGGCAGCCGCGCGCGCGTGAGCTTGAGCCGGACCACGCCGCCGAGCTCGGAGGCGACGAACTCGGCGCCGCGCAGGATTTGCGACGGATCGTTGGCAAGCTCGCTCACATCGATGCTGCGCGCGCTGTCGAACACGAGCCAGAGCGTATCCTCGCGCCGAAAGGCGGCGGCCGCCGTCGGCTCGCCGAACGGAAACGAAATGCTGAGCCGCCCGGATTGGCGCCGGGCGGCGGCGAACACGGTGCCGTTCACCCCGTCCGGCCGGGAGGTGAGATCGATGGGCGCCGGCCGTGCATCGTCGCTGACACCGGGGCCGGCGACGGCGGGAAGCTCGGCCTTGTCCGCCGCGCGCGCGCGCACTTCGGCCGCGAGCTCCTCGATGCTCGGGGGGCTTAAGCCCAGTGGCGGCGGCATCACGTCGATCAGGAAGGAATTTTCTTCGCGGAAGTCGCGCGCCGTCGCCTGCGGCGCCAGCACCAGCTTCACCGTCGAGCGATCGGATTCGGACTCCACGTCGAGCGCGACCACGCCCGCCGGCAGCTGGGTCTTGGCCTCGCCCAGATCGATCTTGACCGGGGCGTCGAACAACAGGCGCAGTTCCTGGCCGTCGCGCGCGAGCGAAACATAGATCGGCTCCGTCATCTCGAAGGCGAAGCGGGAAAAGGTGGGTGCGGTGGCGAGCCGGAGCCGCACCGGAGCCGCGCTCTTGCCCACGCGCGCCGGCTTGTCGCGCGCGCGCCGCTCGGCTTCGCGCGCCCGCTTGGCGAGATCGTCGACCACTTCCTGCGGCAGGCCGGGGGGAAGCCCGACCCAGCCGTCGGGGAGAAGATCGACGAACAGCTTCTCGCCCGCTTCCATCACGTTCACGGTCACCTTGCGCGCGAGCGAAAAGCGCACCGCGGTGCCGTCGGGATCGCGCCGCGCCGCCTGCACATAGCCGGGGAGCTTTTGCTCCAGCTTGTCGATCGCGACCGCGACCGGGCGGCGGAAGGCAATGACCAAAATGCCGTTGGCGACCTGGGCTTCGGCCTTCACCTCCGCGCTGAAGGTGAAGATCATGCGGCCGTGGCCCTCGCCGACCGAGGCGGAAATCTCCGCGTTCAACACTTCGGCGCGGGCGCCCGCCGGAGCCGGGAGCAGAAACAGCGCGATCCGCAGGAGATTGATGAGCACGCAGAGGACGGCGTAGCGCGTGCAATGCACGGCGCACCGATCTCGGGCCTGCCCGAGATCGGCAAGGATACGGTCGCGGGCCTGCCCGAGATCGGCAAAGATACGGTCGCGAGCCTGCCCGAGATCGGCAAAGATACGGTCGCGGGCTTGCCAGAAACCGGCGAATAGCCGATGCGCCAGCCGGCTACGGCCGGCTTGCGGCAGCTTGGGTGCCTCCCGGACCTCACGCATGGGGGTGCCAACTCGCGACAAATGGCTGACCTACTGGGCCAGACCCTAGTGCGGGCACCTTAATGCGGGCTTACGCTGGTAAAGGGGTATTCCGCCCCGCCCGGCTCAACCCGGGCCGCGGCCCTCGACCTTGGGCAGATCGGTCGGCGGCAGGGCGCGATAGGCCCCGGCCTTGTAGCGCACCAGCTCGAGCGTAAGCCGCTCGGCCATTTCCGGCTTCATCTGGGCGAGAATATCGGAGACCTTGCGCGGGTTCATCTGGTTGACCACCTCGACCAGGGTCTTCATTTCCAGCCGGTCGAAAATGCGCGCCGCCTCCTTGGGCTTCATCGTCTCGTACATGACGATG
>JAUSIF010000296.1 GCA_030648135.1 Xanthobacteraceae bacterium | reverse complement strand
GATCGTCGCCTCGTCCTCGCCGATGTTCTTCCAGCCGTGGTACACACCGGACGGAATGACGACCAGTCCCTGATTTCGCCCACCCAGCATAAACTCGTTGATGCTGCCGAAGGTAGGCGATCCGCGCCGGCCGTCATAGCAGACGATACAGAGCGAGCCGGTCGCCGCGAACAGGCGATCGACGGTAAAACGGTGGATGCCCCACGCCCGGATTCTGCCGGGGAATGTGATGGTCAGATTCACCTGAACAATGGGAGCTTCGGTGACGCCCCAGTCGGCTCGAAAGGCTTCTATCAGATGACCGTGGTGATGAGACACAGGGCGCATGAGGCGATACCGGACGCCGTCGATCGGGTCGAGCCGCAGTGCTCCCTCTGCCGTCGTCTGCGACTGCCTTGGCGAAGCCGACGTAAATCCCTCAACGTCTTCGAGAGATGCGGCTCCCGGCACGGTCGGCTCATGAGACTTGTCACGCATATGCGAAGCCATTCTAGTCAATATCGTCCAGCGAGAAAAGTGGCCTTGCCCGGCACGTCCCACCGAATGACGGCCGTCCGATGTATGTCCGCAAAGGGTCAATTCCGGAAGTGCCGTCCACCGCGATTGACGGCCGCTTACGGTTCTAAAGCGAACTCTGGCAAACCCTCCAACCACGTGTTTATGCGTTTACGCCCAATATAGTTCTTCGCTGTTCCGCGGGAGAAAGTTGGAATACAGTTTCACTCCCTCCGCCAGCCCGGCGGCCCGACCACATCGAGGTTCTCTTCAGCTTTGCCGGTCACGATTTACACACCCGGTCATGGCATCTGAGCTGCCCTGCGGCCGGCTGTCGTCCCTGCGATCTTTCCGAACACGGAGCCCGCCATCAGGCCAGTACCACCCGGATAATTAAAATAGAACAACCCGCCCACGAGTTCACCGGCGGCGAGAAGCCCCGGAATCACCCGGCCATCAGTGTCGATGACACGCGCCTCGGTGTCGATCTTGAGCCCACCGAAGGTGAAAGTAACGCCGCAGGTCACTGCATAGGCTTCGAACGGCGGCTCGTCGATGGTATTGGCCCAGTTCGACTTCGGAATGGGCAAGCCAACCGTGCAGCGCCCATCCTTGATGTTGGGACTAAAGGGAATATCCTTCTTCACTGCAGCGTTGTATGCTTTAATGGTAGCCAGTGCCCGCTCAGAATTCACATCGTCGAGTTTCTGCACTAGCTCTTCGAGTGTGTCGGCGCGGACCTTGGTGACGCGCTTGATGCGATACTCATCACGCAGCATCGGGATAATCTTGCTGTCGAATAGCTGCCAGGCAAACTGGCCAGGTTGCATCAGGATCACGCGGCCATACTTGGCATAGGTGTAGTTGCGAAAATCTGCGCCTTCGTCGATGAAGCGCTCGCCGTTCGCATTGATCATGATCCCCCAAGGGTACGAATGCTTTTGGAAATTGTCGCCGACCGTAAGGTCGCCGAATTCCGGTGCGTTGCGGTCCCAGCCAACGGCGTGGCATCCGGACCAATTGCCGGTGGGCATGGCGCCGACCTCGAGCGCCATGCTAATTCCATCGCCCGTGTTGAAGCGGGTGCCGCGCACCTTGGCGAGGTCCCAATCGGGGCCGAGATAACGGGTGCGCCATTCTGTATTGGCCTGGAAGCCCCCGGCAGCGAGCACGACGCATTTTGCGGCGACTTCGACGGTTCGGCCGCGATAGCGAATGCGGACGCCCTTGACGCCATCGTCGTCGGTAATCAGGGACAACACGCGAGCCTCGTAAGCAATCTTGATTCCGTTTTTCTTCGCCGCGGCCGTCAGGCTCTCGATGAGGCCGGGCCCTCCACCCCAAGATTCCACCGTGAGCCCGCCCCAGAACCTGAACTTGCCGTCGACCTTGTAAGCTTGGCGGCCGTAGATCGGCATGAAGCGCACGCCCTTGCTGCGCACCCATCGCATCGTCTCCTTGCTCCGTGTGACGAGCAGCTCGCAGAGGTCTGGATCTGTGCGGTATTCCGTCACGCGGCCCATGTCGTCGAAGAACTTCCCTTCGGTGTAGGTGCCGAAATCGGTATTGGCGATCTCCTCTTCGGTAAGATCGGGCATCAACGCCTTGAGATCGTCGATACCGTCATAGACGCAACGGAACGCACCCGCCGTAAAGCGACTATTGCCGCCGGCCTCATTCTCCGGGGCGCGTTCGAGGATCAGTACCGATACGCCATGCTCGGCGGCCGCCAGTGCTGCACAGAAGGCAGCATTACCGGCGCCGACCACCACCACGGCGCTTGCAGAAGGCAACTTTCCGTTCATGACCTCAATTGAACCTTGATCTTGGATTTGCAGTGTGTCGGCTATAGCGCGTGTCTAAGTTCCAATCCGACCAACCCTATCTCGATGCTGTAGCTAGGACGCTGTAGAGATCAATGCATATTTCTGGTTATCAAGTTCTGTCGCTTTCCTGCAAATGCTCAAGTAAGAGGACTCGCAAAATTTGCTAGTGAACGCTGCGCCGATACGGTGCTACGTGCATAGAGCGCGAGACATCAATATTCTGGACCACTATTTCCCTGATCCTTGGTTCTAGTTTCCCTGTTAGATTGAGAAAAATTCCCTGTTATTTCGGGCTTATCTGTGAATCCGACCGTGGCGACCGGTTTGCAGCAGACTGCTTCCTCCACCAGTTGGTCTGTTGTCTCTCTGCAGGAGAAAAACGGTTCCGGGAAAACGCGCAGATTCCGAAATTTGGCCCTTGTCTGGGGCCGAGAGATTTTGTGTGCGCAGAAAGGGCGCTGCAGTGAGATTCTGCGCGGGACCGCTAGATCAAAAAGCTAGGCCTCGGTCAAAGCTTCCATGCGGCGCGGGTCGAGCAGCCGTACGCCATCCGGCACGATCAGGATTATCTTCTCGCGCGCGAAGCGCGTAAGAGTCCGGCTCACGGTTTCTATGGTGAGGCCAAGGAAATCGGCAATGTCCTGGCGGCTCATCGGCAGGGGAACTGTAACCACGACGCCGTTGACGCGCGCCCAGCGGTCTCGCAGACCAATCAGTAAAGAAGCGACCTTCTCCTCCGCGCTGCGACGGCCGAGCACCACCATCTGATCCTGCGCAAGGGTGAGCTCGTGAGTAGCAAGCTCATGCAGTCGGCGCAGGAGGTGAGGCTTGTCGTCGAGGAGGTTAGAAAAACCCTCCCGCGAAAAACGGCACGCCTTCACTGGCACAACTGCATCGGCCGAGAAGCCGTACCGGTCGGCCATGGACAAGCCGAGGAAATTGCCAGGCAGCGCAAAACCAATAATCTGTCGGCGCCCGTCCGGAAGCAGCTTATACAGGCGCACGACTCCATCCGTAATATTGTAAATCGCGTCCGCGGGTTCATCCTGAATGAAGAGCGTCTTTTTGGGCTCGAATACGGTTTGCTGGGCAAGCGCCTCGAGTTCACACAACTCGTTCTCATCGAGAGCCGCGCAGACGCTGAGCAAACGGATCTTGCACTTGGCGCAGCCCACTTCTCCGCGAGCGCGCGAACAAGACGGGCGGACAGCCCGATTTTCAGCCGGCACGGCAGGCATCGGCTCGTTTCCCGAGATCAGAGAGCGTCTTTCTACCATATTCAATGAGGGGGGAACACCGCAACCACAGGGTTGATCTGGGTCAATGATAAAGCCGTGAAACCGGCATTTAATCCATATAAATGGGACGTTTTTGGATACCGATGAACAATATTTTCCAAACGGCATTTCTTTCAACCAAGCAGGCGCGAGAAGCCTATCCGCTGGTACGGCTTTTCCACCCCGCCCTGTCTTTGGAAAAATGGCTGGCCTTCGCGCGCCGTTGGCGCCGGATGCTCCGGCATCGGGGCGGTCTGGTCGCGATGAAAGACATGCGCGGTTATGTCCATGCGGTGTTTTCCTATCGCGTTGATTCCAACCTGCGGAATGAGCCGGTATTGCGGGTATCCGACCTCGTGGTTGGACGTCTTCCGGGCCGGCTCATCGATCGAGCGCTTGTGGAAAGCGTGGAACGTCTGGCACGCGAAATTGGCTGTACTTCGATCCTGTTCGAGCTTCCACAGTCGCGGGAAGGAAACGTCGATCCCTCGAACCGCAGTGCGCTGGCAAAAGCGGGCTATGAGCCCTGCGCCATATCTTTTCTGCGCAGGCAAACGGCTAGCAAGCACGATCACGCAGTTTCCGCGGTTTGATCGAGGCTGACGCGCGAAGGCGATGATGAAATTAGCTTATGCGGTCGCAAGCTGCCTTCCGATCAGTACCAAAGATACGGTTAGGGATGATGGGCAAACCGCCCGCGCGCTAGCGGTGCCGCTGTCCTAATCAGGAAAAGCCACCTCATCAGGTGCGCGCGGCATCGGCCTGCAAAAAAGAGCGCAGGCTTCGCCAGGAGGAAACCATCAGTCCGGCGGCGGTCGCAGCCCAAACCGACAGCGCGACCCAGACCATGGCGAGCGAGATCGAGTGCAGGGGCGGAAAGTCGGCCGCGAGTGAAAGCCGGAGGCTTGCCAGCGCATACATGCCGAGCGGGAACACCATGCTCCAAAACATTGGCGTATAGGTGAGCGGCGCGCGACAGACGCCGTGCTTCCAGATTCCGAACAGCACCAGCAGCGGAATCCACCAGGTGGCCCAAGCCCACATGATCAGCGTGACGCCGTCGATGAACGGCCGCATGGATTGCAAAAACGGTATCCCGTTGTCGGTGAGGATGAGCGTGGAGCCGGCATTGGTGGTGATCGCCGCCGCGCCCATCACCACCCACAACAGCGGCGTGATGTCCTCCGGCTCCACATCGAAGAAGAAGATGCGATAGGCAAACAGCGTGATGAAAATGCCGTAGAACGCCAGACCCACGCCCCACAGCATGTGGATCAGCACGAATACCGCTGGAGCGAGGTCGCCCGAGGATGCGGCGATGCGCGTGCCGAGAATCACCAGCGATTCGGTGCCGACAATGGCGATCAGCCAGCCGCCGTGCACGACATTGGCGCCGTGCGCGGTATTGAGGAAGGTGAGCACGCCAAAGCTGAAATAGATCAGCACGAACCATAGCGCGAGCGCGAACAGCCACAGCAGCAGCGACAGCCCAGTAAGCTCGCGCAGATCGACGCCGACGCCGAACACATCGGTGCCGGCTACGATGGTGAAGAAGGAAAAGACCAGCCGCGGATTAACGAGATCGGCCCACAGCGCTTGGCGAAACCGGAACGCGCGCACCAGCAGGATGAACAGGAGCCACGGATAGGCGATCGCATTCACCGCGAACAGGAGATCGGAGAGGCCGCGTTGGCCCTCGAAAAAGAACGCGTTCGAGATGATACCGGTCGCCATCACCAGCGCGAAACAGCCGGGATAGAGCCGTGCCAGTTCTTGATCGGCCCAGGCCAGCACGCCGGTGAGCGGACCGGCGGCCGGGGCGGCGGTGGCTTTATGGATCTCGCGCGGCATTGGATGCGGGCCGACTGTCGATTCGCCCGAACGCTAGCATCCCGCGCGGGCGGGTTGAACTTGCTTGGCCTCCCATCATGCAGGATGCGGCTCAGCGACTTCACCTGCATACGGCGGCAATAATGTTTTCATCTGTCATCGCTCTGATGCTTGCATGCCAAACCATTGATTATCTGGGCCATATCATTGGCTGGTGCCCTCAGCCATAAATTAAATCCTTTTGCTGCGCCAGCAGCTGCAATTTTTCGCGATCGGCGATCACGATCCGCCGGCCATGACAGGTCACGCTATAGTCCGTCAGTGCGGTCAGGTTGCGCGATAAATTCTCCGGTGTCATCCCGAGAAACGATGCCAGCGTGCGCTTTCCGTAGGGCAACTCTATGCTGCCGGTTTCTCCTTGCTGGCGGTCCATGTCCAGGATCCAGTTTGCGAGTCGCTCGGCGCCGCTGTGCAGCTTCAGCTCTTTCACGGTTCGCACGAGCCCGCGATATCTGAGGGCGAGCTCATCCACGACCGCGCGGGCAAAAGCGGCGTCTTTTGCAAATACTTCGCGGACCGTTGGGGTGGGGATCATGAGTATTTGAGTCGGCGTAAGCGTTCGCGCCGACTTCAGATAGACTTCGTCACGGATCACGGCGGCAAGAATGAATGTGGTCACCGGTCTCAGGATTTCGATCGTGGTTTCCCGGTTTGCGGCCGTGGCAAATAATTCGACCATGCCGTCGATGATGATGTGGAGGAAGTCGGGCTGTTGGCCTTCGTTGATCAGCACGACGTGCTGAGGAAAGCGCTGGAGAAAAGCGCCGCTGATGAGCTGGTCGAAATGAACGTCTTTAACACCCCGAAACAGGGGAAGAGCGTGAACAAGATTTCTTTCCGAACTATGCATTTAACATTGAATATAGCGGACGAGCACGACCACAGATTTGATTTAAGTCAATAAGGCAAGTGCTTCCATTAATTCGAATTCTGAAGAAAAGACGCTAGAAATGTGGATTTAGAGGTTGAGAACCGCTTTCAAAGCAATTGATTTAGATCAAGGCACCCGGCGCGCCGCCTGTCTTATCTGAGGCCTGAAGTGATCTTCCATGGTGCAATAGCCGGGCTCTCATCATGCAACCCAGAAACCAGGCAAAGCTCGCTGGCCAAACTGGTGCGCTGTGGATGTCCACCCTTGCGTTCACCGTGTGCTTCGCGGTGTGGACGATTTTCTCGATCATTGGCATTCGCATCAAACAGGAACTCGGTCTCAACGAGACCCAATTCGGTCTGCTTGTCGGTACGCCGATCCTGACCGGTTCGCTGATTCGAATCTTCCTTGGCATTTGGACTGATCAATATGGCGGCCGCATCGTTTACACACTAACGATGCTAGCTGCAGCGGTAGCGACCTTCCTGCTTACTTGGGCTACTACCTATCCGCAAATGTTGATCGCAGCGCTCGGCATCGGCATTGCCGGTGGCTCGTTTGCGGTTGGTGTCGCTTATGTGTCGCGCTGGTATCCCTCCGAAAAACAGGGTACCGCGCTCGGCATTTTCGGCGCCGGCAATGTCGGCGCGGCCCTGACAATTCTTTTCGCACCGTTTGTGCTTGTCGCTTATGGCTGGCAAACAGTGGCGCAGGTCTGGGCTCTCACTCTCGTTCTGATGGCGGTGTTGTTCTGGCTACTCGCCGGCGAGGATCCGGTCACTCGCGCGCGCCGTTTAACCGGCGAGCGAACGAAGAGCTTGCTAGACCAGCTCGCGCCCCTGAAGCATGTTCAGGTCTGGCGCTTTTCACTCTACTACTTCTGCACTTTCGGCGCCGCTGTCGCGTTGTCGCTGTGGCTGCCGCGCTATCTGATCGGCGTGTATGGTCTCGACATCTCAAAGGCAGGCATGGTCGGAGTTCTGTTTTCCCTGCCGGCCGCCGTCTGTCGCGCCTATGGCGGCCATCTTGCGGATAAATACGGCGCCCGGCGGGTGATGTATTGGACCTTCAGCGTCGCGGCCGTCACTACATTCCTGCTTTCCTACCCGCCGGCTGATTACATCGTTCGAGGTATACACGGGCCGATCACCTTTCACATCGAGATCAGCCTTGTCGGTTTTGCCGTGTTCTTATCCATCCTAGGGTTCTTTTTGAGCCTCGGTATGGCCGCCGTGTTCAAGCACATCCCGGTCTATTATCCGAACAATGTCGGCGCAGTGGGAGGCCTCGTCGGCATGATCGGCGGGCTCGGCGGCTTCGTGCTGCCGATTGCATTTGGCGCACTCACTGACCTGACGGGCGTGTGGACGAGCTGCTTCATGTTGCTGTTCGTGGGCGTCGCGGTCGCATTTACATGGATGCATGTGGCTGTCCGGAGCATGGAGCGTGGCGTGGCTGAACCCATGCTGCGCCGCCTCCCGGAATTTCCCGAGATGCAGGAGATCCACGAGGAAAAGCATGTCGGCGTGCTCGGCCCGCATCTCATCGAGGACTGGCAACCCGAAGATGCCGCATTCTGGAACAAGACCGGTCGCGCCATCGCCCGGCGCAATCTGTGGCTCTCGATCCCGGCGTTGCTGATCTCGTTTGCGGTATGGATGGTGTGGTCTGTCGTCGTCGCCAAACTGCCGGCGGTCGGGTTCGAGTTCACTAGCGATCAGTTGTTTTGGCTCGCGGCTTTGCCGGGGCTTTCCGGTGCAACGCTAAGGATTTTCTATTCCTTCATGCCGCCGATCTTCGGCGGGCGGTTGTGGACGACGCTTGCGACCTGGTCGCTCATGATCCCGGCGGTCGGCATCGGGCTTGCTGTTCAGAATCCGAATACGCCCTATTTCTTGTTCCTCGGCCTCGCGCTCTTGTGCGGCTTCGGCGGCGGCAACTTCGCCTCCTCAATGGCCAATATCAACTTCTTCTTCCCGAAGGCGGAGAAGGGCAATGCGCTTGCGCTCAACGCCGGCCTCGGCAATCTCGGCGTCAGCGTGGTGCAGTTCGTCATCCCGCTGGTGATCACCACCAGCGTGTTCGGCTGGTTCGGCGGCGATCCGCAGGTCGTCACCGACGCCAGCGGCGCCACCAAACTATGGCTGCAGAACGCCGGCTTCATCTGGGTGCCATTCATCGCGGTGTCCGCGTTCGCGGCTTGGTTCGGCATGAACGACATCGCGGATATGCGGGCCTCGTTCGCCGATCAAGCGGTGATCTTCACCCGCAAGCACAACTGGCTGATGTGCTGGCTCTACACCGGCACCTTCGGCTCGTTCATCGGCTATTCGGCGGGCTTCCCGCTGCTGGCCAAGACCATGTTCCCGCAGGTCGACTCGCTAAAATTCATCTTCCTCGGGCCGCTGGTCGGCGCGCTGTCGCGCTCGGCCACCGGCTGGCTGTCGGATCGCTACGGCGGCGGCCGCGTCACCTTCTGGGTATTCGCGCTGATGATCGCGGCGGTGGCGGGCGTTCTCTACTTCCTTGGCATCAAGGACCAGCCGAACGCGTTCTGGGGCTTCTTCGCGATGTTCATGATCCTGTTCTTCGCGACCGGCGTCGGCAACGCGTCGACCTTCCAGATGATCCCGGCGATCATGCGCGCGGAAGTTCCGCGGCTCGAGCCCGGCATGAAGTCGGCCGCGCAACAGAAGCAGGCCGAGATGGAATCGGCGGCGATCATCGGCTTCACCTCGGCGATCGCGGCCTACGGTGCCTTCTTCATCCCGAAGAGCTACGGCACTTCGATTTCGCTGACCGGCGGACCGGAGGCGGCGCTGTGGTGGTTCATGGCGTTCTATGTGACCTGCCTGGGGATCACTTGGCACTTCTACACCCGCCGCGGCGGCCTGCTGCGCGAGATCGAACGCGGCCGCCGGCTGCCGCCCGCTGCGCCGCAACCGGCCGAATAAAGGACCAAAGACGATGAGCCACTTTCTCGACCGCCTGACGTTTTTCAATCGCGTCGCCGACAGCTTCTCCGATGGGCACGGGATCACCACCAACGAGGATCGCCGCTGGGAGGACGGCTACCGCAAGCGCTGGCAGCACGATAAGATCGTGCGTTCGACGCACGGCGTGAATTGCACCGGATCGTGCTCTTGGAAGATTTACGTCAAGGGCGGCATCGTCACCTGGGAAACGCAGCAGACCGACTATCCGCGCACGCGGCCCGATCTGCCGAACCACGAGCCGCGCGGCTGTGCGCGTGGCGCGAGCTACAGCTGGTACCTCTACTCAGGCAACCGCGTGAAGTATCCGCTGGTACGTTCGCGGCTGCTCAAGCTGTGGCGTGAAGCACGCACGCTGATGACGCCGGTCGCAGCGTGGAAGTCGATCGTGGAGAATCCGGCGAAGCGCGCCGCTTACGTCCAGAAACGCGGGCTTGGCGGTTTCGTCCGCTCGACCTGGGATGAAGTCAACGAGCTTATCGCGGCGGCGAACGCCTATACCGTGAAAGCCTACGGGCCGGATCGTGTGTTCGGCTTCTCGCCGATCCCCGCGATGTCGATGGTGAGCTATGCGGCCGGTTCGCGCTATCTGTCGCTGCTTGGCGGCGTCTGCATGTCGTTCTACGACTGGTACTGCGACCTGCCGCCGGCCAGCCCACAGACCTGGGGCGAGCAGACCGACGTCCCCGAAAGCGCCGATTGGTACAATTCGAGCTTCCTCATTCTGTGGGGATCGAACGTCCCGCAGACGCGTACGCCCGACGCTCATTTTTACACCGAGGCCCGCTACAAGGGCGCCAAGAGCGTGGTGATCTGTCCGGACTATTCGGAAGCCTCGAAATTTGCCGATCTTTGGATGTCGCCGAAGCAGGGCACCGATGCCGCGCTCGGCATGGCGATGGGCCACGTCATCCTGCGCGAATTCCATATCGATCGGCAGGCCAAGTATTTCCAGGATTACGTGCGGCAATACACCGACATGCCCATGCTGGTGCGGCTGGTGAAACAGGGCGCGCATTACGTGCCGGAGCGGTTTGTGCGCGCATCGGATTTCGTCAAGTCGTGCGACGAGGCCAATAATCCCGAGTGGAAGACAGTTGCCTATGACGAGACCACCAATGCGATCGTCGTGCCGAAAGGCTCGGTCGGGTTTCGTTGGGGTGAGTAGGGCAAGTGGAATCTGGAGGAAAAGGCCTCGAACGGTCAAGACACCAAGCTGCGGCTATCGCTGGCCGACGTCAAAGACGACGTCGCTGCGGTCGGCTTTCCCTATTTCGGCAACCGCGAGCACGATCATTTTCTCGGCACCGATCATCCCGGCGTGCTCATCCGCAACGTGCCGGTGAAGAAACTGCAGCTGGCCGGGGGCGAGACGCTGGTGGCGTCGGTGTTCGATCTGTTTGTCGCCAATTACGGCGTCGATCGCGGCTTCGGCGGCAAAAACTTGGCCAAGAGCTACGACGATCTGGAGCCCTACACGCCCGCCTGGGCGGAGAAGATCACCGGCGTGCCGCGCGATCAGATCATCACGACGGCGCGCGAGTTCGCGCTCAATGCGGAGAAGACCAAGGGGCGGTCGATGGTGATCGTCGGCGCCGGTCTGAACCACTGGTACCACATGGACATGAACTACCGCGGCATCATCAACATGCTGGTGATGTGCGGATGCGTCGGACAGTCCGGCGGCGGCTGGTCGCATTATGTCGGGCAGGAAAAGCTGCGGCCGCAGTCAGGCTGGCTGCCGCTCGACTTCGCGCTCGACTGGAGCCGGCCGCCGCGGCAGCAGAACTCGACCTCTGCCTTTTATGCTCACACCGACCAGTGGCGCTACGAGACGCTCGATGTATCCGAGATTCTCTCGCCCACGGCTCCGGCGGGTCCATGGGACGGCGCGCTGATCGATTACAATGTGCGCGCCGAGCGCATGGGCTGGCTGCCATCGGCGCCGCAGCTCGAGACCAACCCGCTGACGATCGCGGCCAAGGCCGCAGCCTAGGGTCAGGAGCCCAAAGACTATGTCGCGGCGGCGCTCAATTCCGGCGAGCTGAAGCTTTCCTGCGAGGACCCGGAC
>JAUSIF010000287.1 GCA_030648135.1 Xanthobacteraceae bacterium | reverse complement strand
GGGTTCGGCCCGGCCGCGGCGGTCGCGAGGAGCGGCTCCAGCGCCATGCCGCAGATCGGGCAGGCGCCGGGGCCGGCCTGTTTGATCTCGGGATGCATCGGGCAGGTATAGATCGTGCCCGCGGGCAGCGGCGCCGCCGGCTGCGATTTGCCGGCGAGATAGCGCGCGGGATCGGCGACGAATTTCACGCGGCAACCCCCGCAGCAGAAATAATAGGTACGGCCTTGATGCTTGGCGCGGTGCTTCGTCGTATGCGGGTCGACCGTCATGCCGCAGACGGGATCGATCGCACTGTGCTGCTGCTCGTTCATCGTCAACGGTCCTCTTGCCTCATATACCCCCTAGGGGTATATAGCGCGCATGCGCAAGGATGCCAAGAGCGCCTGCCTGAAGCGGCTCGGCCGGATCGAGGGCCAGGTGCGCGGGCTCGCGCGCATGGTCGGCGAGGACCGCTATTGCATCGACATCGTGACGCAGATCGCGGCGGTGCGTGCGGCGCTGCGCCGGGTCGAGGAGGAAGTGCTCTCCGACCACGTCGCCCATTGCGTCGACCACGCGATCAAGAGCGGCAACAAGTCCGAGCAGCGCAAGAAGGTGGCCGAGCTGATGGGCGTATTGAGCCGCGCGAGTCATTGATGACGCGCGGCCTTGCTCTAGAGCCTTATTCGCTCTGATGGAATCAGAGCCGGGCTCTAGCTTTTTGTTTGAGCATGATCTTTTCCGAAAACCGGTTTCCACTTTTCGGGATCATGCTCTAGCCGCTGCGGCTGATACCGAAGAAATTGGCGATCGGTGCGAAGACGATCCCCGTGACAAGGCCGTAGACGAAGCTCAAGACGGCGCCCAGGACGATTCCCTGTGGGGTCCAGGCGAAGCCGGGATAGAACTGCAGCCACGGTTGATGCAAACCGCGGTCGGGAACAATGAGAGCGAGCGCCAGGCAGGCAAGATATCCGACGAGGAGAAATGTGCCGAGGCTCAGACCCAGCTGAATCGGCCGCAGGCGACAGGATTGCTCATTCATGGCTATTCCCCCGTTTTGCCGCCGTGCCCGTGCCGATGCCCGAATAGATGCATCAGCGGGCAGAGCAGTAAGATCAGATAGGGAAGCGCGTAAATGACGTGCCCGGTATGCGTCCACAACAGATAGGCGCCCACGGCGGCAGCCGAGATGGTCACCGCCCATCCGAGCTTGGAGCCGAGGAAGCAACGAAAATCATTCAGTGTCATCACGTGCTCCCGCAGATGTTATATTATATAAAATATCATCGGCAGAAATCGTTTTGCATTGCGCTAAATCAAATGAACTTATTATTTATACAGTACATAGGCGTTGATTTATATATTTTTTCTACCCGTAGCCGGCAGCATTTGTTTCAATTTTCTCAAGCGCGAGTCAGATCATGAGATTGACGTTTCTAGGCGGCGCCGGGACGGTCACCGGATCGAAATATCTCCTGGAAGCGGATGCACGCTTTCTGGTCGATTGCGGCTTGTTCCAGGGCTTCAAAGAGCTTCGGCTGCGCAATTGGGCGCCTCTGCCGGTCAACCCGAACGGCATCCGTGCCGTGATTCTGACGCATGCGCATCTCGATCACTCCGGCTATCTCCCCTTGCTCGTCAAGAACGGCTTTACCGGCCCGATCTATTGCACCGAAGCCACCCGTGAACTTTGCGCCATCCTGCTCCCGGACAGCGGTTATCTGAACGAACGGGATGCGGAGTTCGCGAACCGGCATGGGTTTTCAAAGCATCGGCCGGCGCTTCCGCTTTATACGCAGAAGGACGCGGAGGCGTCGCTCGAGCGCTTCACCCCGGTCGGTTTCGACGCGCAACATTCTTTACCAGGCGGTTGTCAGGTCCGCTTCCTGCGCGCCGGACACATTCTGGGTGCGGCCATCGTGGAATTCGTGCAGGGGAAAACGAAGATCGTATTTTCCGGGGATCTCGGCCGTTTCAACGATGCGACCATGGTCGATCCTACGCCGGTGGATCAGGCCGACTACCTCGTGGTCGAATCCACTTACGGCGACCGGCGGCATGATCCCCGCGATCCCGAGCAACTGCTCGCCGAGATCGTCGACGAAACCGTGGCGCGCGGCGGCACCGTCTTGATTCCTTCCTTTGCGGTCGGACGGGCGCAATCGCTGCTGTTCCATCTCTCGCGGCTGAAGGCGGCGGGCCGCATTCCCCAGGTGCCGGTTTTTCTCGACAGCCCGATGGCGGTCGATGCCAGCGAAATCTTTTGCAAGCACCTCGGCGACCATAAGCTGACCGCGCAACAATGCCGCGCCACCTGTGGTGTCGCGCGCTATATCCGGAGCGTGGAGGAATCAAAGGCATTAAACGCCGATCCGATGCCGAAAATCATCATTTCGGCCAGCGGCATGGCAACGGGCGGGCGCGTCCTGCATCACATCAGGAACTATGCGCCGGATCGGAAAAATACCATCCTGTTCGCCGGATTCCAGGCGGGAGGGACGCGCGGCGCCGCCATGACGGCCGGCGCTGAGAGCGTCAAGATCCACGGCCAGTATGTTCCCGTTCGAGCCACGGTGCGGAATCTCCATATGCTTTCGGCACACGCGGACGCCGATGAAATCATGACCTGGCTGCGCAAGTTCAAGGCTTCGCCGCGGCGGACCTTCATCACGCACGGGGAGCCGGCGGCAGCGGACGCGCTACGGCGCCGGATCGAGGAAGAATTGCATTGGCCGTGCTCGGTGCCGGAATATCGGGAGGAGGCCGAGCTATCATGATTCCGGAAGCGCAGCCTCCGCATCGCGCGGATAACGACGTGCCGCCGAGCAAACTGCGCGCGCGCCGGCTCGGCATCGACACCCAACACGAGGCGGTCGTGTTCATGCGGCACGACTGTCACGTCTGCCGGTCGGAGGGCTTAACGGCGCATGCCCGGATACAGCTGACCCACGGGCAGCGGTCGATCATCGCGACGCTCTATCATGTGCGGTCCGACTTGCTACAGCCGGAAGAGGCGGGACTCTCCGAGCCGGCTTGGAGACGCCTCGGTCTCAAGGGTGGGGAAGAAATCGTGGTGAGTCACGCGCCCACGCCCGAATCGCTGAGCCGGCTGCGCGCCAAGGTCTATGGACAGCGTCTCGATGAGGGCTCGCTCGGCAATATCTTGAGCGATGTGGTCGCCGGCCGTTATTCGGACATTCATCTTTCCTCCTTCATCACGGCATGCGCGGCGCGTTCCCTCGACCGGCCCGAGACCACCGCGCTCACCCGCGCCATGGTCGATATCGGCGATAAGCTCGAATGGAACGTGCGGCCGGTCATGGACAAGCACAGCGTCGGCGGACTGCCCGGAAACCGAACGACGCCCATCGTGGTCGCGATCGTCGCGGCGCACGGCCTTACCATTCCGAAGACTTCCTCGCGCGCGATCACCTCTCCCGCCGGTACCGCGGATACGATGGAAACGATGGCGCCGGTCGATCTCGACATTGCGGCGATGCGGCGGGTGGTGGAGCGCGAAGGCGGATGCATCGTGTGGGGCGGCGCCGTGCGTCTCAGTCCGGCCGACGATATCCTGATCCGGATCGAGCGGGCGCTCGACCTCGACAATGGCGGACAGCTCGTCGCCTCGGTGCTTTCGAAGAAAGTCGCGGCCGGCTCGACTCATCTCGTGATCGATATGCCGGTCGGCCCGACCGCCAAGATTCGCACGCCGGAAGCGGCGGCGGCCGTGTCCGCAAGCCTGCTGGAAGTGTCGGAGGCCTTCGGCATTCGGACCAAGATCGTGGCGGCCGACGGCACGCAGCCGGTCGGGCGGGGAATCGGGCCGGCGCTCGAAGCGCGCGACGTGCTGTCGGTTCTGCAGAATGCCGCCGATGCTCCCGCGGACCTCAGGGAGCGCGCCTTGGCGCTCGCGGGCGCGTTGCTCGAACTGGCGGAGGTCGTTAGGGGAGATGGTTTGGATGTGGCCCGGCAAACGCTCGCCGACGGCCGGGCCTGGAAAAAATTCCAGCGCATCTGCGAAGCGCAAGGCGGCATGCGGCAGCCTCCGCTGGCGGCGCACCAGCGGCCGCAACCGGCGGAGCAGGGCGGGCATGTTTCCCGGATCGACAACCGGCGAATTGCCAAAGTCGCCAAACTCGCCGGCGCGCCCGACGGCAAGGCGGCCGGTGTCCAGCTCTTGAAGCGCCTCGGCGATCGGGTCGAGCCAGGCGAGCCCCTATTCGTGGTTCATGCCGAGACGCGCGGCGAGCTCGCCTATGCCATGCAATATCTCGCGGCTAACCGGGATATCGTGACGGTCGCCGACGGATGAGCGCACCGGTTCTTTTTTCGCTGTCGAAAGACGACCCGGCCGGCCCGGCGCTCGGCAAGTTGATCGGTGCGGATCGCGGAGAGATCGAAGTCCGGCGCTTTCCGGACGGCGAGACATATCTGCGCTACGGCACGGAGGTGAAAGGGCGGAGCGTCATCCTGTTCTGCACGCTCGACCGTCCGGATGAGAAGATTCTGCCGCTGTTGTTCGCGGCCGCGACGGCGCGAGAACTCGGCGCGATGCAAGTTGGCCTCGTCGCGCCCTATCTTGCCTATATGCGCCAGGATCGCCGTTTTCACGACGGCGAGGCCGTTACCTCCGCCCGCTTCGCGAAGATATTATCGGAGCAAGTCGATTGGCTGGTGACGGTCGATCCGCATCTCCACCGGCGCGGCTCGCTCGGCGAAATCTACGGCATTCCCGCCGTCGCCGTGCACGCAGCACCCCTGATCTCGAAGTGGATCGCGCGCATGGTGAGCAAGCCGCTCCTGATCGGCCCGGACCAGGAGAGCGAGCAATGGGTCGCCTCCGTGGCACAGGCCATAAGCGCGCCGCATGTGATCCTCGAAAAGGTGAGGCGCGGAGACCGCGAAGTCGAAGTTTCGTTGCCGGCGATCGAGCGCTGGCGCGATCGTACCCCGGTTTTGGTGGATGACATCGTCTCGACCGCGCGAACGATGATCGAGACGGTCCGCCACCTGAAGCGCGTCGGCTTGAGCCAGCCGGTCTGCATCGCGGTGCATGGGGTGTTCGCCGGGGAGGCGTACCGGGAACTCTTGGCGGCCGGAGCCGCCCGGGTCGTGAGCACCAACACGATTCCCCACGAGAGCAACGAGATCGACGTGGCGCCGCTTCTCGCCGAGGGCGTCCGGACGGTAACAAAGCCGGGTTTGCCCGCCTGACTCGCGAGCGCCGGTCAGCGGGCGCCGGTGCGCTTTTCTCAGCGCGCCGGCGGCGGCGCGTTGGCTTCCTGCTCCATGCGCGCGTATTCCTCGTCCTTCAGCGTCGGCAGCTTCTGCACGAAGGCGACGATGTTCCAGATGTCGTCGTCCTTCCACACCGGCGCGAAGGAAGGCATGCCGGTCATGCGCACGCCGTTCTTCACGATCCAGAAAATCTCGTTGGGCTGCCAGTTTTTCGCGGTGTCGACGAGATAGGGCGGTTCCGGATTCAGTCCCTTGCCGATGTCGCCGGGGTCCTTGCCGGGGCCGCCGTGACAATAGACGCAGGTCTCTTTGTAGTGGAGGAAGCCGGCGCGCACTTGCGCATCGGTGAAGGAGGCGGGCGCGGCGATGCCGCGCGCGTGCGCCTTCACCGAATTGATAAACGTGGAGTGCACCACCCACGCTATCGGAGCGGGATCCTTCCAGTCCACGGCCACATTGAAGAGGCCGCTATAGATGAGCGCGAGGCCGCCGAGGGCGCCGAGCACGATCAGCACGATCAAGGCTTTGATGCATCGCATGGGGGTCTCCTCCGGCCATCGCTTGGAATGCTCGTCGCTACGAGCGGCGCAGTCTCATTGTTTCCTAGCGCGCGATCAGCAAAAGTGGGTACCGGTTTTGCGGACGCAATCAAGCTTGCGCAGATTGCGTAGACTTATCTGCGGTTCGCGCGCTAACTTATTAATCGGGCGCATGATCTTATCGGCGAACCGGTTCCCACTTCGCCGGATCATGCGCTAGGAAATGCGCCGGCGCCAGTCTCGTTCCCGTGAAGCGGGATGGCGGTTTCGCACATCGGGTTTTCCGGGAAGAGAGCGGCCTCGAATATAGAGAGGCCGCCGCGCGCGCCTTGCAAGGCCCGGTGGGTCGCGCCTATCGTCAATGCGAGCGGACGTGGCGGAACGGTAGACGCTGGAGACTTAAAATTTCCTGGGGTAACCCGTGCAGGTTCGACTCCTGCCGTCCGCACCAGCCTCCGCAATTCTCGCACCGAATCGTCACCTCACGACGACGACGCGGGTGCCGTAATGCACCCGCCCGTAGAGATCCATGATGTCCCGATTGTGCATGCGGATACAGCCGTAGGACACGAATCCGCCGATCGAGCCTGGAGCATTGGTGCCGTGGATGGCGTATTCGCCCCCGGACAGCGTCAGCGCCGCGGCGCCCATGGGATTTCTCGGAGAGCCGCCCGGAATCACATCAGGCAGCGAAGGTTTGTCGCGCCTCACCTCGGCCGGCGGCGACCACGCCGGCTTGATATACTTGCCGCTGATGTGGCTCGTGCCCG
>JAUSIF010000273.1 GCA_030648135.1 Xanthobacteraceae bacterium | reverse complement strand
GCTCAAGGCCGCGCGCGTGCTCGTTGTAGGCGCGGGCGGCATCGGCTCGCCGGCGCTGTTGTATCTCGCCGCCGCCGGCGTCGGTACGCTCGCGATTGTCGACGACGACAAGGTCGCGCTAGCGAACCTGCACCGCCAAGTGATTCACTCGACGGCGGACCTCGGCCGGGCCAAGACCGAGAGCGCGGCGGGAGCGATCGCCCGGCTTAATCCTCATGTGGCGGTCGAGACCCATGCGAAACGGCTGGATGCGGGGAATGCGATGAGCCTCGTCGCCGCCCACGACGTCGTGCTCGACGGTTCAGACAATTTCGCCACGCGTTACCTCGTCTCCGACGCTTGTTTCTTCGCCAAGCGCCCGCTGGTCACCGCCGCGCTCGGCACTTTCGATGCGACGCTCACGACCATTCGGGCGCACGAAAAGACAGCGGATGGAAACCCCAACCCGACCTATCGCTGTCTATTTCCCGAGCCGCCGCCACCCGGCAGCGTGCCCGCCTGTGCGGAAGCGGGCATCCTCGGCGCGATGGCGGGCGTCGCCGGCAGCCTCGCCGCGCTCGAGGTGATCCGCGCGATCGTCGGCTTCGGCGAGGGGCTCACGGGCAGGCTCCTGATGATCGACGCGCGCTCCATGCGCTTCGAGACGCTCGCCTATCAATGGGACCCCGGCAATCCGCTTTCGGGAAAAAGCCCGACGATCCGCGATATATCGTCCCACGCGCGGTGAGCGGGTGTTCTAGAGCTGCGCCGGCAGCACCCGATCCGGTGGCCCATAGCCCCGCGCTTGCGCGGGGCGTCCAAACAAAAAAAGATCGGCCTCCGGCCGAAACATTATAACTGCGCCGGCAGCACCCGATCCGGCGGCCGATGCCCGTCCATGAAGGTCTTGATATTGACGATAACCTTCTCGCCCATTTCGATGCGCCCTTCGATGGTGGCCGAACTCATGTGCGGCAACAGCACGACCTTGCCCGCCCGCGCGAGTTTCACCAGACGCGGGTTCACCGCCGGCTCGTTCTCGAACACGTCGAGCCCGGCGCCGGCGAGTTCGCCCGCCTCGATCATGCGCGCGAGCGCATTCTCGTCGATCATCTCGCCCCGCGCGGTATTGACGACGTAGGCCTCGGGCTTGAGCAACTTCAGCCGCCGCGCCGAGAGCAAATGATAGGTCGCGGGCGTATGCGGACAATTGATCGACACGATATCCATGCGCGCGAGCATCTGGTCCAGGCTCTCCCAGTAGGTTGCCTCGAGCGCCTCCTCGATGTCGGCCGCGACGTGCCGGCGGTTGTGATAGTGGACCTGCAGGCCGAAGGCCCGCGCCCGGCGCGCGACCGCGCTGCCGATACGGCCCATGCCGATGATGCCGAGACGTTTACCGGAAATGCGGTGGCCGAGCATCCAGGTCGGCGACCAGCCTTTCCAGTCTTGCTGCTCGCTGAGCACGGTCGAGCCCTCCACGAGCCGGCGCGGCACCGCGAGAATCAACGCCATGGTCATGTCGGCGGTATCCTCGGTCAGTACACCCGGCGTATTGGTTACCGTGATGCCGCGGGCGTGCGCGGTCGCAACATCGATATTGTCGACACCGTTGCCGAAATTAGCGACCAGCTTCAAATTTCCGCCCGCTTGAGAGAGCACATCGGCGTCGATGCGGTCGGTTACGGTCGGCACCAGCACGTCGGCGGTCTTCACCGCCTCGACGAACTGGGCTTGGCTGAGGGGCCGGTCGTCGATATTGAGCCGGGCGTCGAACAGCTCGCGCATGCGCGTTTCGACGCTTTCAGGCAGGCGCCGGGTGACGACAACGAGCGGCTTCTTCTTCGGCATCGCCCAGGTCTGTGCTCCGGTGATCTCTGTGCTCCGGTGACCCAAGATTAACCGACGCGGCCGATACTAGGGCTGCGGCCGCGCTGGGCCGGCCGGCCGTGCGGACCTCTCTAGCAGACGGATTTTTGAAATACAAAGCTGGCTGCGGCCTTGACAGGCGGACGGGTGAAACGGCCTCTTGCGAATCGAAGAAGGACGACGGACGACGATGTCACGCTTCGCTCGGCGAGGAAGATGGGGCTCGCTCGCGGCGCTCTTGCTCGCGCTGCTCTTCCCGTTTGCGACCCAGGCCGCAGGGGAAGCCGCGGGCGCGGCAAGCGGCTTGCCGGTCCCGCGCTTCGTCAGCCTCAAGACGGACAAGGTCAATGTCCGCGGCGGACCGTCCCGCGAGCATGAGGTGACCTGGGTCTTCACCCGCGCGGGCATTCCCGTCGAGATCACGGCCGAATCCGAGAATTGGCGGCGCATCCGCGACGCCGAAGGGGCGGAGGGTTGGGTCTATCACTCGTTGCTCTCCGGCCGGCGCACGGTTCTGGTCGCACCTTGGTCGAAGAATGAGTCCTTCGCGCTCTACGATCGCCCGGACAAAGACGCCCGCGTCGCGGCCGAGCTCCAGTCCGGCGTCTTCGGTATTGTCAAGAACTGCAGCGGCAAATGGTGCCGCATCTTCGGCGACGGTTTCGACGGCTATATGGAACAGGAACGCCTTTGGGGCGTCTATCCGAGCGAATCGATCGAATGAGTAGCTGAGTGGCGGGCTTGAAAAACCGCTTGCTCAATCGCTCTTGCGGCGCAAGCGGACGATGACATCGATGCGTGCAACCTCGAAGCCGTCGGGCGGGGTCGGCAGCTTGTCGACCAGAAGCTCGGCGTCGGGAATGTCCACAAGCCGGCTGTCGCTCTCGACATAGAAATGGTGATGTTGGGAGGCGTTGGTATCGAAATAGGTCTTCGACCCGTCGACCGGGACCTCGCGCAACAGTCCGACCTCGGTGAACTGGTGCAACGTGTTGTAGACGGTGGCGAGCGAAACCGGGAACCGGGCGCGCAGCGCATCCTCATGCAGCATTTCGGCAGTCAGGTGCCGGTCGCCCTTGGCGAACAGCAACCAGCCGAGCGCCAAGCGCTGGCGCGTCGGCCGCAAGCTCACCTCGCGCAGCATCTCGCGCACGTCGTGGAATGGACAGCCGGTCCGGCGGCCTGCAGCCGGCTCGACACGCAGCCGCTCCACCGGAAGTTCGGCGGCCTCGTCCTCGATGATGAACCTGCGAGGGCTCTCGTTCATGGTCTATCCGAACAGCGAACGCCCTTGCCCGAACACACTAAAACGCCCCGCCACAAGTCCTTGGCATCCCGCGGCAGATCCCATGTTCGAACATATCTATGATAAGGAGCCATGGCGGCCGGCGCAACAGCGGCAAAGATAAGTCGTTTCAATGACAAACAGGTATTTCGGCCGTTGGTCAGGTGCAGAGTCGA
>JAUSIF010000264.1 GCA_030648135.1 Xanthobacteraceae bacterium | reverse complement strand
AGGCGAGGATGGAGCGGCTGCGCAAGGCGGGCTACGATGCCGCCTTCACCCCGCTCGAGGCGGCGGTCGAGGATTACGTGACCCGCTTCCTCGATCGCGACGACCCCTACCGCTGATTTTCGAACCCCACGCCCCGTTTGAAAGCCGCCGCATGTTCGATTTCGAGAAAAGACTGACCGAGCTTTCCCGGCAGAAGGTGCTTTGCGTCGGCGACGTCATGCTCGACCGCTATGTCTATGGCGAGGTCGGCCGCGTCTCGCCCGAGGCGCCGGCGCTGGTGCTGGCGGTGCGGCGCGAAGAGGTCGCGCCGGGCGGAGCCGGCAATGTCGCGCTGAATGTCGCTGGCCTCGGCGCGCGTTGCGTGCTCGTCGGCGTCATCGGCGGCGACGAGGCCGGCCGCGTGCTCGCCGCCGCGTTCGCCAACACGGGCGGGCGCATCGAGGCGCGCCTGGTGCCCGATCCCGAGCGTCCCACCACCACCAAGGTGCGTTACGTGTCCGAGCATTATTCGACCCATCTCCTGCGTGCCGATTGGGAAGACGCGCGCGCGCTCGGCCGGAAACGCGAGGATGAAATCCTCGCGCACGCTTTGAAGGCGCTGCCCGATTGCGGCGCGCTGGTGTTGTCCGACTACGGCAAGGGTGTTTTGACCAAGCGCGTGATCGACGAACTCATCGCCGCCGCCCGCCAGGCGAAGAAGCCGGTGGTGGTCGATCCCAAGGGCAACGACTACCGCATCTATCGCGGCGCCAGCATGATTACGCCGAACCGCGCCGAGCTTTCGCGCGCGCTCCATCGCGACGTACGCAACGCCAAGGAAGTGGCGGCGGCGGCGGCCGAGCTCGCCGAAAGCGCCGATGTCTCCGCCATCCTCGTCACCCGCAGCGAGGAAGGCATGACCCTGGTCGCGCGCGGCTCGGCGCCCGTCCATATCCCGGCCTATCCGGTGAAGGTGCGCGACGTCTCCGGCGCCGGCGACACGGTGGTGGCGACCGTCGCCGCCATGCTCGCGATCGGCGCCGAGCCGGAAGCCGCCGCGCGGGCGGCAAACGCGGCCGCCGCGGTGGTGGTCGGCAAGCGCGGCACCGCGGCCGTCAGCTTCCCCGAGATCCGCGCCATGCTTCTGCCTCCGGCGCTGCGCGCCTACGAGGAGAAGATCGCGCTCGATCCCCGCCTGCTCGACGAACGCCTCGAACAGTGGCGCCGCGCCGGGCTCAGGATCGGCTTCACCAACGGCTGTTTCGACCTCTTGCACCCGGGCCATCTGAAAGTGCTGGCCGAGGCGCGCGCCGCCTGCGACCGGCTGGTGGTGGGCTTGAACAGCGACGCATCGGCGCGCCGCCTGAAAGGCCCCGATCGCCCGATCCAGGACGAGCTGTCGCGCGCCCAGCTGCTGGCGGCGCTGGAGGCGGTCGATCTGGTGGTGCCGTTCGAAGAGGACACGCCGCTCGAACTCATCCGCAAAGTGCGCCCGCACGTGCTGGTCAAGGGCGGCGACTATAAACGCGAGCAGGTGGTTGGCCACGAGGTGGTCGAGGCCGAAGGTGGCGAAGTGATCCTGGTCGAGTTGCTCCCCGAGCGCAGCACCACCAAGCTGGTGGAGCGCTCGCGCGCAAGCGGCCGTTCGAAGCGCGGTTGATTATTTGCTCGACGGTCCAAGCAATCCAACCGCCTCGAACACGTATTCGGCGAGCGCACGCGGGCTATGGTGCGTGAGCACGTGCGCGCGGGCGGCGACAGCCATCCGCTTCAGCTTGTCCTTGTCGGCGAGCGCCGCCTCGACCGCGCGCGTCAAACCTCCCGGCTCGATGTCGTAATAGACCGCATGCACGCCGTCGCGCAGCGGCTGATATCGCTCGATGGTCGGCTGATTGATCAGCGGGACGGAGAGGCACCGCGGCGCTTCCAGATGCCGGAAGCATTCCCAGCCGAACCCGGAAGGCGACCACACCAGCCAGGCGCGCGCCATGCGCCGTCGATATTCATCAAGCGGCAGCAACTCGGCTGGAACGTCCAACTTGATCCCGCGTTCGGCGAGCCGCTTCAGCTCCTTGAGCCCGGCGTGACGGACCCAGGAGTTCATTTCCACCGATCCGGAAAAGAACACATCCACCGCCTTCTCCGGAAATTCTCCATCGTGAAAACCGCCGCCGTCGATTCCAGCGAACAAGCCGATCGGACGCAGTCGTTCGAGACGTTCCTGCCAACGCCGGCTTCCGCGAATACGGCGGGTGGGGAGAAAAGGATGCGCCGATCCGTAGATCGCATTCCAGCGGTCGGACGGCAGTTCCCGTTTAAAGTACAACCGCGCCTTGTCGAGCAGGAAGAAATTGTGCCCACCGATGGTGAAGGCGTCGTTTAGGTCCAACGCCACCAGCGGTACGGGGATGTCGACAAACCGCAGCGCCGAGACGCCGAACAGGCGCCCCATGGCGGAGATCGGCCGCAACGGCTCGCGCATCCATGATCGCAGCCAGTAGCGGGGATGCCATGGCGAGCGCAGCGCCGCATAGGCGACGACCAGGTCGTATTGCCCCGCATGCAGTTCACGCATCGCGCGGGCGAAACGCCGGGGCGTGCAAGCAACCGCGGCTTCGTACGGGCCTTGGTGCAGCCTTCTGCGGCCGGTCCAGAGAAACGTCGTCTGTTCGGGAAACAGATCCTTGAAATGATGAAATTCGCCGATCTCAAGGACGCGGGGAATGGACTTCAGCATCGTCTATCAGCCGCGCTCGGAATTTCGGCATTTGCCAGCCGGCCTTGCCGCTCACGCCTCATTGATCGGAACCCACGATGATATCGGCGGCTTTTTCGAGCCCGCTATAGAGTTTGGGATTGGCGCCATAGGCGACCCCGTTTCCCGACCAGTGCGCGCGCCAGACCGGATCGGCGGCGGCCGTGAGCGCCTCCTTGAACGCAGTCTTCTTGAAAGGTTCCGCCATCACGATTCCCGCATCGGCGCGGACGATGTGAATCGAATAGCCGCACACTTCCGTCGCCAGCACGGGCAATCCGTTGACGATCGCCTCGAGGATCACGGTACCCGAAGTATCGAACCGCGCGGGATGGACGAGAAGGTCCGCTGCCGCCATCAGTTCCGCTATGTCTTCGCGCGGCCCGAGCAGGGAGATGCGTTCCTTGACCCCCAGGCTTCGCGCTTGCCGGAGCAGAGACGCAGCCTCGGCGCTACCGGCCGAAAGTCCGGCGATGATCAGCCGGGCCGCGGGTACATCGCGAAGCGCCTCGATCGCGCGGTCGATGCCCTTGACCTGCGGCTGCGATCCGATCAACAGCCAGGCGAAGTGTTCGCGCACGAGTCCGAGCGCCGCGCGTATGCGCTCGCGGGTGCCGTCGCCGCGCAGCTCCGGATGGTGCCGTTTGGAATCGATCACCGGCGGTAACACCGTCATCCGCTCCGAGGGCGTGTTCCACATGCGCCGATAGCCCTCGGTCAGTGGAATGGTGATCGCGAGAATGCGCGTGCGCGCATCGGGTTTGAAACAGGTGGCCTCGAGCGCCTTGAACGTCCACCATCGCGGCGTGAGCCGGACCAAGAATCCGCTCCGGCGATCGAGATAACAGGGGTCGGCGCAATAGAGGATATCGAGGCCCGGCAGCTTGTCGAAACCGACGATGCGATCGAACCGCCCCGCGACGGCCTGTCCGAGCAACTCGCCGAAGCGGCGGTTGCGGCTATGGTTGGTATAGGCGGGAACCGGCAGAAGTTCCAAGGGAAGGTCCTCGGGAAATTCGCCCTTGGTGCGCGAGGCGAAGATCTTGACCTCATGTCCACGTGCGGCAACCAGGCGGGCGAGCCGGACGCAGTCGCGTTGCAGGCCACCCCAGGGAAACAGACTTACGATCGCAAAGGCTATGCGCATGACAAGGCATGATCGGCCCAGGAGTCGGGCCTAATTGGCGTTGTAGCAGGCCGGCTTCGGGATGGCACGCATCCTAGCCTTCCCCGGCCGGCCCGCACTGCACAAATTCCGTCATTCCCACCCCCTCCGGCAACCGAACGATTGATGCGGTGGTAAGGTTTTATCGCTAAACCCATATGAAAAGCATTTTGGGAGCCAAGAATCCATGGCCGTGCTCGTGACCGGTGGCGCCGGCTATATCGGCAGCCATATGGTGCTCGCCCTGATCGATGCGGGCGAGGACGTGATCGTGCTCGACGATCTCTCGACCGGGTTCCGGCGTGCGGTCCATCAGGCGGCGACGCTCTATGTGGGCGATGTGGCCGACGAGGCGCTGGTCAAACGCCTCGTCGCCGAGCACGGGATCGAAGCGGTCATCCATTTCGCGGCCAAAATCGTCGTTCCCGACTCGGTCGCCGATCCGCTCGGCTATTATCTCGCCAACACGGTGAAGTCGCGCGCCCTCATCGCCGCGGCGATCGAGGCGGGCGTGAAGCGCTTCGTGTTCTCCTCGACCGCCGCCGTCTACGGCATGCCCAAGGAGATGCCGGTTTCCGAGGACGCGCCGCTGCGTCCGATGTCGCCCTACGGCGCTTCCAAGCTGATGACCGAATGGATGCTGCGCGACGCCGCCGCGGCGCACGGCCTCAAATACATTGCGCTGCGCTATTTCAATGTCGCCGGTGCCGATCCCGCCGGACGCTCGGGTCAGTCGACTCCGAACGCGACGCATCTGATCAAGGTCGCCTGCGAGACCGCGCTAGGCAAGCGCGACCACATGAACGTCTATGGCACCGACTATCCATCCCCGGACGGCACCTGCATCCGCGACTATATCCATGTGAGCGACCTCGTCGCCGCCCATCTCGACGCGCTCGGGCATTTGCGCGGCGGCGGCGACAATCTCACGCTCAACTGCGGCTATGGCCGCGGCTATTCGGTGCTGGAAGTGATCGAGACGGTGAAGCGCGTCTCCGGCGTGGATTTTCCGGTCATTCATAGTCCGCGCCGGGCGGGCGATCCGGCCGCGATCGTCGCCCGCGCGGACCGCATTCGCGCGGCGCTCGGCTGGCGCCCGCGCCTTGACGACCTGCCGACCATCGTCGAGCATGCGCTTGCCTGGGAACGCAGGCTCGGCGCCCAGCCCTCGGCCGCCGCATAAGCTCCTCGACGGCGCTTGCCCGAACCTCTCCGGCGTGCCAAATGCGGCGGTCGCTCTAGAGCATTTTCCGGCGAAGTGGGAACCGGTTCGCCGAAGAAAATGCGATAAAACAAAAGAAATAGAGCGGTTTCCGATTCAACTTGAGTGGAAACCGCTCTAGGGGAACGGCCGCATGCGCATCGCCATGATCGGTACCGGCTACGTCGGTCTCGTGTCGGGAGCCTGCTTTGCCGATTTCGGCCACCAGGTGGTCTGCGTCGACAAGGACACGGGCAAGATCGCGGCGCTCAGAGCCGGCGAAATTCCGATCTTCGAGCCCGGCCTCGACGAGCTGGTGGCGAGCAATGTGAAGGAG
>JAUSIF010000262.1 GCA_030648135.1 Xanthobacteraceae bacterium | reverse complement strand
GGCCAACGCTCGCCAGCAGGCTGCCGCGTTGCTGCGGTTCTGCGATGCTTTGCTGAGGTGCAGCCCTGCCCGTCATCAACCGCCTCGCCGACCGCGCCGACGAAATCGCCGCATGGCGCCGCGATATCCACGCCCATCCCGAGCTTCTGTACGAAGTCCATCGCACCGCCGCGACGGGCGCCGACAAGCTGAGAAACTTCGGCTGCGACGAAGTGGTGCCCGGCATCGGCCGCACCGGCGTGGTCGGCGTGATCCGCGGCCGCAAGAAATCGAGCGGCAAGGTGGTGGGCTTGCGCGCCGACATGGACGCGTTGCCGATCGAGGAGGCGACCGGGCTCGCCTATGCCTCCAAGCACCCGGGCAAGATGCACGCCTGCGGCCACGACGGCCACACCGCCATGCTGTTGGGCGCGGCGCGGCATCTGTGCGAGACGCGCAATTTCGACGGCACCGCGGTGGTGATCTTCCAGCCGGCGGAGGAGGGCGGCGCCGGCGCCAAGGCGATGATCGACGACGGTCTCATCGACCGCTTCCAGATCGGCGAGGTGTTCGGGCTGCACAATTATCCCGGCCTGCCGGTCGGCAGCTTCGCGATCCGGCCGGGCGCGCTGATGGCGGCGGCCGACCGCATCCGGATCGAGGTGGAGGGGCTCGGCGGCCACGCCGCGCGTCCGCACAAGGCGATCGACACGGTGCTGGTCGGCACCGCCATCGTCGGCGCGCTGCAGCAGATCATCGCCCGCAATGTCGATCCGCTGGAAAGCGCGGTGGTCTCCATCACGCTGTTCCAGGCCGGCAATACCGACAACGTGATCCCGCAAACCGCGCTGCTGCGCGGCACCGCGCGCAGCCTCAAGCCCGAGATCCGTGATCTCCTGGAGCGCCGCATCGTCGAGGTCGCCGAAGGCGTCGCCCGCCTGCACGGAGCAACCGCCCGGGTGAACTATTTGCGCGACTATCCGGTGGTGGTGAATCATCCGGCGGCGACCGGCTTCGCGGCTTCGGTGGCGCGCGAGGTCGCGGGCGCGGACAAGGTCGATCCCGCGGTCGCGCCGGTCATGGGCGGGGAAGATTTTTCCTTCATGCTGCAAAAGCGCCCGGGCGCCTTCATCTTCATGGGCAACGGCGACAGCGCCAATCTCCACAACCCGGCCTATGACTTCAGCGACGCGGCGATTCCGTTCGGGACTTCCTATTGGGTGCGCCTGATCGAGAGCGCCATGCCGGCCTGAGGCCGGCAAGGATGCAAGCCGGCCCGGATGGCCGCATCGAACCATAACCGGTGCAATTCCTCGCGCTTGGTTCCGCGCGCTTCACAACCCGGCGCGGAACGGCTATGCCCGGCGCCTCGTTTCTCGACGAGCCATGATGTCCGTGCCCGCGATCCTGCGCCATCCCGTCGTGCTCTTGGCCGCGGTCGCGGTCGTGATCGGGCTGATCTGGTATGCCCTCGGCCAGCCGATCAAGCTGCCGCGCTCTCCGCTGGCGCAGAACGAGAAGCTCCATTGCGTCTCCTATTCGCCGTTCCGGGGCGGGCAATCGGCGTTCGATGCATCCCTCGTCATCCCGGCGGCGCAGATCGAAGCGGATCTGGCGCTGCTCGCGCCCCTGACCTCGTGCGTCCGCACCTATGGCATCGGCATGGGTCTCGCCCGGGTGCCCGAGATCGCCCGCAAATACGGGCTAACGGTGCTGCAGGGGATCGCGCTCGGCCGCGACGCCGGGCGCAACCGGGTCGAGATCGAGGGTGCGGTTGCGGTCGCGCGCGCCCAACGCGAAACCATTCGCGCGCTGGTGGTCGGCAACGAGGTGCTGTCGCGCGGCGACATGTCCGCCACCGATCTCGGCAACATCATCCGCGGCGTCCGCGAGCAGGTGCCGGTCCCGGTCACCTACGCCGATGTATGGGACGCCTGGCTCAAGGCCGGCGAATTGGCGGATGCGGTCAATTTCGTCACCATTCACGTGCTGCCCTACCGCGACGATTTTCCGGTCGCCGCCGCCGACGCCGCCCGCCGGGTGATAGAGATCCGCTCCAGGGTGGCGGCGAGTTTTCCCGGCAAGGAAATCCTGATCGGCGAGGTCGGCTGGCCGAGCGCCGGCCGTCTGCGCGAAATCGCGCTGCCGTCGCCCGCGAACCAGGCGCGCGTGCTGCACGATGTGGTCGCCGCCGCCAAGGCCGGCAAATTCCAAATCAATATCCTGGAGGGCTTCGACCAGCCCTGGAAGCGCACGCTCGAGGGGACCGCGGGCGCCCATTGGGGCCTGTTCGACGGCGATACCCGCGCGCTCAAATTCCGCTGGGGCGGCGCGGTTTCCAACCATCCGTACTGGTTCTTCCAGGCGCTGATCGGCATCCTGTTCGCATTGGTGACCTTCGCCGCCGGCTTTCTGGCCGCGCGCAGCCTCGGTCCCGACGAACCAGCGCGCATCGACTGGCCGCCGGTGGCGGGGATCGCGCTCACGGGCGGGCTTTTTCTGGGCTGGGCCATCGCTAATGTATCGCTCGAAAATTATACGATAATCGACTGGTTTCAATCGATTTTTCTCATAACACTGGCGCTGGTGACGCCGCCGATCGCCGCCGCCGCCGCCGTGCGCCGCACCCCGTTCGAGGGCTTCGTCGCCTTGTTCGATCCGCTGGCGCGCCGCTTGACCGTTCCACTGGCGCGCGCGGTGTCGCTCTTGTTCGTGCTCATGGTGATCGCGGCGATCCGCATCGCGCTCGGGCTCGTGTTCGAGCCGCGCTACCACGACTTTCCGTTCGCGGCGCTATCCGGGCCGGTCGCGGCCCTCGCCCTGATCGCCCGCTACAATCCGCGCGGCTCGCGCTGGGAGAGCGCGGCCGAAATTTCCGCCGCGGTCATTCTGTTCGGCGCGGCGCTGATTATCCTGTTCAACGAGGGCGTTTGGAACTGGCAGGCGCAGTGGTTCGCGGCCGTCCTGCTCGCGCTGGCTTGGACATGTCTAAGGGCACGGGGCGTGCGAAACCCATGACCAGGAGTGCCACCGCCAGCGCCGAAGATCCGCTGTTATAGAGCATCAGGCCGAAAATGGCGGCGATCGCCGCGATGGTGAAGAAAACGAGCTTCGGCCGGTAGAGGTGCACGCTCGCGGCGATGAGCGCGACCGCGCCGAACAGCTCATGCCGGTGCATCTCGATCGAGAGATTGCGCAAGCCGCATATTGCCCGCGGCAAGCCGGCGGCGCAGGCCGCCTCCACGCTCGGCGCCTCGATCACCAAAAAGCGCAGATAGAGCGCATAGCCCAGCGCCGCGCAGGCGAGCGCGACCAGCACATTGGTTTGCCGCGGCGTGGGCTGGAACAGGCGCATGGTAGACGATGCCATGCCCAAGCGCGCACCGGCAACTTGATCAGGGGAAGCTGCGCCGCTCAGCGCAAGGCCAGGCGCTGGCCGTCGAACACCGTGGTCTGGCAGGGCACGCCTCGCGCCTGCAAGCCGGCGCAGACCTTGGCCGCAGCACCTGCATTGGCGAGCGGCCCGGCCACCAGCCGCAATTCCACCGTGCCCGGCTTGGCGCCTTCGCGCACGCTCACCAGCGGCCGCAAGCTTTGTAGTGCTGCGCCGTGGTTGCCGCGGATGGTCGCCCACAAGGCGCGCAGGCCGTCCATGGTGGCTTCGCCACCGAGATCGACGGCGAACTCGGTCCGGGTCGCGATCGAATCGGTGGAAGCGATCGCGCTTTGGTTCGGCGCGGCTGCCTGAATCTGCGGCTTCGCTTGCGGCAGCGATTTCCCCGCCGCGGGCTTCTGGGCCGCGGGCGCGGTGAGCTTCGTCTGCGGCATGGCCGTCGCGGGAGGAGCGGGCGCGGCTGGCGCGGGCGCCGCTTCAGGAGCGGGGGCCGCCGTGAGCTTCGTCTCCGGCTGGGACATGGCAGCCGCGGGCGGGACGGGAGTGGGAGGCGCCACCTCGGCGGCGGGGGCGGGTGCGATCAACGCGGCCGGCTCGGGCCGCACCTTGGGGATGGCGGCGGTGATATCGCCGACCGAGCGTTCCACTTGGTCGAGCCGCGCCGCCAGCCGGTCGCGTTCGGCGGCGAGCGCGCGGATAGCATCGTTGAGCCTCCCGATCTCGTGCTCCGTGATCG
>JAUSIF010000245.1 GCA_030648135.1 Xanthobacteraceae bacterium | reverse complement strand
GATCTCGATCGGCCGCGGCGGGCAGCCGGGAATACGCAGATCGACCGGCACTGCTTCGCTCACCGCGCCGACGCAGGCATAGCTCCCCGCGAACACCCCGCCGGTGCAGGCGCAATCGCCGAGCGCCACCACCCATTTCGGATCGGGCGTCGCCTTCCAGGTGCGCTCGAGCGCCACGCGCATGTTGCGCGTCAACGGCCCGGTGACCAGGAGCACGTCGGCATGGCGCGGCGAGGCGACGAATCTGAGGCCGAAACGTTCCAGATCATAGACCGGATTGTTGAGCGCATGGATCTCCAGCTCGCAGCCGTTGCACGACCCGGCATCGACCTCGCGGATCGAAAGCGAGCGCCCGAGCACGCGGCGCGCGGTTTTATCGAGCGCGCGCACGAGCTCTTTCGCCGCCTGTTTATCGGCTGCGGGGCCGTCGATGGTGACGGGCGATTTGGTGATCGATCGGAACAGGAGCGTGTGCATGGTGGCTCTCAGAGATCGTGCCCTGAATAGGAGCAGTTGAAGGATTTATTGCAGAGCGGGAAGTCGGCGACGATGTTGTTCTCGACCGCCGCCTCCAACAGCGGCCACTGGAACCAGGACGGATCGCGCGGATGACAGCGGGCGACCGTGCCGTCGGCGGCAAGCCGCACCCACACCAGCACGTCGCCGCGGAAGCCTTCGACGAGCGCCATGCCTATTCGCTGCTCTTTCGCCGGAGTGATCGCGGCCTGCAACTTGCCGCGCGGAAGCACATCGAGGATTTGACGAACGAGCGAAAGGCTCGCCTCGATCTCGTCGATGCGGACCCGGACGCGCGCATCGACATCACCCGCGCGATAGGTCGGCACCTTGAAGGAGAGCAGGTCGTAAGGCGCATAGGCGAGGTCGCGCCGGGCATCGAAGTCGCGTCCCGAGGCGCGGCCGATAAAGCCGCCGGGGGCGAAACGGCGGGCGAGTTCGGGCACGACGATTCCGGTCGTCACCGTGCGATCGAGCAGCGAGGGCGTGCCGTCATAAAGCGCGAATAGCTGGCGAAAGCGCGGAGTGAGGCCCTCGACCAGGGCGTGGATGCGCGCAACGCCACTCTTGGAGATATCGCCCGCGACGCCGCCCGGCACGATGCGGTCGCGCATCAGCCGGTGGCCGAAGGCTTCATCGGCCGCGGCCAGCACTTCCTCGCGCAGGATGCCGCAATGAGCGTGGATCAGCGCGAACGAGGCGTCGTTGCAGATGGCGCCGAAGTCGCCGAGATGATTGGCGATGCGCTCCAACTCGGCCATGAGCGCGCGCAAATACACTGCCCGTGCCGGCGGCTCGATCCCGAGCGCGGCCTCGACCGCGCGCGCGAACGCATAGGCATAAGCGACGGTCGAGTCGCCGGAGACGCGGCCGATCAAGGTCGCGGCACGGTCGAGCTTGGCGCCCGCCATCAGCCCCTCGATGCCCTTGTGGACATAACCGAGGCGCTGTTCCAGCCGCACCACCGTTTCGCCATTGGCGGTGAAGCGGAAATGCCCCGGCTCGATGATGCCGGCATGGACCGGACCGACAGGGATTTGATGCAGCCCTTCGCCCTCCACCGGTAGAAAGGCATAGGCCTTTTGCTTGATCGGCGTGCGCCGCCTGCCCGAAAGCGGTGCTGCGCGCTCCCAGGCGCCGTGGTCCAGCCAAGGCCGCGGATCGGGAAGTCCTTCGGGCTCGAAGCCGTAGAGATCGCGGATCGCCCGCTCGAGCCGGATCGCCGGGGCGTGATGGGCGCCGACTGACGGATAGCGCCCGTCCTCGACCGCGACGGTCAGTTGCTCAAGTTCCTTGCTGCCGGCTCTGCGCACGACCATATGGACGCAATCGGTGTCGGCGAAGAGCGCCATCAGCTCTTCCTTACCGTGCCCAAACGCCTTGGCGCGCTTGATCCAGGCCTTGGCGTCGAGGCGGCGCGGAGATGAACGGCTTGCGTCTCTCTCTGGCGCGGTCTTGCGGCGGGTTTGCGTCATGGTGTCACCCGAGCATCCGCGCGACCTGTTCGAACCATTTCACGAACGGCCACGGCAGAAAGACGCCCGCGACAAGTACGATCGCGATATGGATATAGACCGGTATCAGCGTTGCCGTCGTTTTATGTGAAGCTCCGGTCGGCTCGCCAAACAGCACTCCTTGCAGCCGCAGCACCAGCGCGCCGAACGCGACCAGAAGACCGAGCCCCAACAGCAACGCGAGGAAAGGTTGGCGCGCGAAGGTCGAGGTCACGAGCATGAATTCGCTGGTGAAAATCCCGAACGGCGGTAGCCCCGCGATGGCGACGACGCAGAGCCCGAAGGCTACGGCAAGCGCCGGATGGCTCACCGACAGGCCGCGGATATCGGCGAACTTTTGCGTGCCCTTAGCCTGCGCGATATGGCCGACGGCGAAGAAGATCGCTGACTTGGTCAGCGAATGCATGGTCATGTGCAGGAGCCCGGCGAAGTTCGCCACCGGCCCGCCGATGCCGAAGGCGAAGGCGATGATCCCCATGTGCTCGATCGAGGAATAGGCAAAGAAGCGTTTGATGTCGCGTCGCCGGTAGAGCATGAAACTCGCGAACAGGAGCGAGACGAGCCCCAGGATCACCATCAGCGGGCCCGGCGTGACCGCATTCGCATTGACCGCGAGCAACACCTTGAA
>JAUSIF010000236.1 GCA_030648135.1 Xanthobacteraceae bacterium | reverse complement strand
ATTCTTCGCCCCGCAGTCTCACCCGCCGCACCGAGTGAGGGTGAGCATGGCATTGCGCAGGCGCCGGGCCGCCTGAAGCTCGGCAGCCCGGTCGCCGTCATCGACATCGGCTCGAACTCGGTCCGCCTCGTCGTCTACGAGGGGCTTTCGCGCAGCCCGACGCCGATCTTCAACGAGAAGGTGCTGTGCGGCCTCGGCCGCGAAGTCGCGACCAAGGGCCGGCTTCCCGCCGACGCGGTCAAGGAGGCGCTTGCAGCGCTCAAGCGCTTCCGTGCGCTTTGCGACGTGCTCGAGGTCGACGATCTGCATGTGATCGCGACCGCGGCGGTACGCGAGGCCAAGGACGGCCCGATCTTCATCCGCGAAGCTGAAACAGCCTGCCGCGCTCCGGTCGAGGTGCTTTCCGGCAGCGAGGAGGCCCGCCTCGCCGGGCTCGGCATCGTCGCCAGCATCCATGAGCCCGACGGCGTTGCCGGCGATCTCGGCGGCGGCTCGCTCGAACTCGTCGATGTGCGCGGCGAAGTCATCGGCGAGAGCGTGACGCTGCCGTTCGGAGGTTTGGCGCTTGCCGACAGCGCCGAGCATTCCCTGAAGAAGGCCGGGAAGATCGTGGCCGAAACGCTCTCCGGTCAGGCCACGCTCAAGGGTCTCGCCGGGCGGACCTTTTATGCCATCGGCGGCACCTGGCGCGCACTCGCCCGCCTGCACATGCGGCAGACCGGTTATCCGCTGCATGTGACGCACGGCTACTCGCTTGCGGCGAAGGAGGCCTTGGAGTTCGCCGAACTCGTGCGGCGGGTCGATCCCGAAACGCTCGATCATGTCGAGGTCGTCTCCAAGGCGCGGCGGCCGCTGTTGCCTTATGGCGCGCTCGTGCTCGCCGAGGTGTTGAGCATCGGCAAGCCGAAGCGCGTGGTTGTTTCCGTGCTCGGCGTGCGCGAGGGCCTGTTGTACGAGTTGCTCGACCTGGATACGCGCCGCCAGGATCCGCTGATCTCCGCCGCGCGGGATCTCAATCGACTGCGTTCGCGTTCGCCGCGCCACGGCGAGGAGCTGATCGACTGGACCGACCGTTTCATGGATTCGACCGGCATCGAGGAGAACGCCGAGGAGCGCCGGCTGCGCCACGCCGCCTGCCTGCTCGCCGACATCGGCTGGCGCGCGCACCCCGATTATCGCGGCGAGCAATCGCTCAACATCATCGCCCACGCGGCCTTCGTCGGCATCGACCACCCCGGCCGAGCCTTTCTCGCGCTGGCGGTGTTCTATCGCCATGCCGGGCTCGGCGAGGACGAGCCCTCGCCGCGGCTGCGCGAACTCGCATCCACGCGCATCCTCGACCGCGCCCGCATCCTCGGCGCCACGCTGCGGGTGGCCTATCTGGTCTCGGCCTCCATGCCCGGCGTGTTGCCGCGGGCGCCCTTGCGGGTCGAGCGGGGGAAATTGGTGCTCCGCCTCGAAGGCGATCTCGCGGCGCTCGCGGGCGAACGGCTTTTCAATCGCGTGCGGCGGCTCGGCAAGGTGATCGGGCGCGAGCCCTCAGTGAGGGCGGGCTAGGCGCCGGATTCACCGGCATTGCGCTCGATCGCGACCACGCGCCCGTTCTCGACCGCGAGCGAGAGCAGCCCGCGCTTGAGCTTCAGCGCCTCCTCGCCGAACAGTTCCCGCCGCCAGCCCCTGAGCGCGCGCACGTCGGCCGCGTCATCCCCCGCGATCCGTTCGAGATCGTCGACGGTGGCGATCACCTTCACCGCCACCCCGTAGCGCTCCGAGGTCATGCGCAAGAGCACCTTCAACAGCTCGACCGTCGCCGAGGCGCCATTGGAAAGCTGCCGCTCGCGCGCGATGCGCGGCAAGCTTTTCACGTCGCGGGCAAGTCCGGCCGCCACCGCATTCAGGATCGCCTCGCCGGTTTTCGAGCGCTCGAAGCCCCGCGGCAGCGAGCGCAAATTGGCGAGCTCGGCCGCACTGTTTGGCTGCTGCTGGACGATCTCGGCGATGGCGTCGTCCTTGAGCACGCGCTGGCGCGGCAGATCGCGCGACTGCGCCTCGCGCTCGCGCCAGGCCGCGACCTCCATCAGCACCGCGAGCTCGCGCGGCCGGCGCACCCGCGCCTTCAGCCGTTCCCAGGCGCGCTCGGGCTCCTGGGAATAGGTGTCGGGCGAGGTGAGCACCGCCATCTCCTCCTGTACCCAGTCGGCGCGGCCGCCGCGCTCCAGATCGGCCTTGAGCTTGAGATAGACCGTGCGCAGATGGGTCACGTCGGAGACGGCGTAGTCGACCTGCGCCTTCGACAGCGGCCGCCGCGTCCAGTCGGTGAAGCGCGAGGTCTTGTCGATCGCCTCGCCGGTGAGCCGCTGCACCAGCTGGTCGTAGGAGATGGAATCGCCGTGACCGAGCACCATGGCGGCGACCTGGGTGTCGAAGACGGGACGCGGGATGAGCTTGGCCCGGTGCCAGACGATTTCGATGTCCTGCCGCGCGGCGTGGAAAACCTTCACCACTTTCTCGTCGGCCATGAGCCGGAAAAAAACCGAGAGGTCGATCCCGTCGGCGAGCGCGTCGATCATGATCGCCTCGTCGGGCCCCGCCAGCTGCACCACGCAGAGCTTCGGCCAGAACGTGGTCTCGCGCAGGAACTCGGTATCGACGGCGACAAAGGGATGGCGGCCGAGCCGTTCGCAAGCGGCGGCGAGTTCGGCGGTCTTGGTGACGAGGTCCATGCTCCCTTCATAGCGGACTTGATCGGGCGAGACGATGGCATTGCCGGGTGGCAGGGGGCGGCCTAGAACCGGCGGCGCCCGCGTGGCGCGGCCGATGCTCGATCGCATCACTTCCAATCCTTAACGCTGCAATGGGGTGCGGTCTGAGGGTCTTGAAATAGCCACAGCTTCCTGCTCTAAGTACCGGCGTTCCGAGCGCTTCGCCGCTCACGGGCTGCGTGTCTGAAATCGAATCGATTTTTTCCGCCCGTTCCTCCAACCTCCATACACCGACAACCCAGGCCACGCGGGGTGTCATCAACCCCTGCGATCCGCGGTCGGCTGCCTCACGAGGCAAGCTTGGCCCGTCTCGCCTGAATGAAAGAAGTTCAATTGAAATCCTTCCATGATCTCGGCCTTGCCGCGCCGATCGCGCGCGCGCTCGTCGAAGAAAACTACGTAACGCCGACCCCGATCCAGACCGAATCCATTCCTTACGTCCTCGCCGGCCGCGACCTCGTCGGCATCGCCCAGACCGGCACCGGCAAGACCGCCGCCTTCGCGCTGCCGATCCTGAACCATCTCTTGACCCATCGCCTGCGCGCGGAACAGCGCGCCTGCCGCGTGCTGGTGCTGAGCCCGACCCGCGAGCTGTCCGGCCAGATTCTGGAAAGCTTCCGGACCTATGGGCGGCATGTGCGCCCGACCGCGGCGCTCGTCATCGGCGGCGTCCCCATGGGCCGCCAGGTGCGTTCGCTGGTGAACGGCGTCGACGTGTTGGTCGCGACCCCCGGCCGCCTGCTCGATCTCATGCAGCAGCAGGCCATCCGGCTCGACCGCGTCGAGATCTTCGTCCTC
>JAUSIF010000234.1 GCA_030648135.1 Xanthobacteraceae bacterium | reverse complement strand
GGAAGCGTTGGGTCGCGCCCGTGGGCGTTCGATGATCCTCGATCACGGTCTCCAGCAGCCGAAACTCGCCGCCGAGTTCGCCCGCCAGACTCGCGCCGGAATAGCGCATGACCGGAAGTCCGCTGCAGCGTTCGGGACCGTCGGGCGCGAAGGTAGCGATGATCGCGAAGCCGCCCGGCTCGAGCGCCGCGAGCAAGGCCTGCCGATAGGCGGCGCGGTCTTTCGCCTCGATCAGAAAGTGAAACACGGCGCGGTCGTGCCAGAGCCGGTAGCGGCCGGACGGCTTCCAGAGGGTGACGTCGGCGACGATCCAATTCACCGCCGCGGCGCGCGAGCCGAGCCGCGTCTTGGCGCGGTCGAGCGCCGCCGTGGCGACGTCGAGCACGGTGACGTCGGAGAAGTCTTCCTCCAGTAGTAGATCGACCAGACGCGAGGCGCCGCCGCCGATGTCGATGATGCGCGCATACCTGGCGACGCCGCTCCTCGCGATCAGATCGAACGAGGTCGCGGGCGTCGCCTGGAACCAGCTGACCTCGTTCTCGGCCCGAGCGGAATAGACCTTGTCCCAGTGTTTTTCGCGCTCGTTACTCCTCATCGCTTCCCCGCTACTGCGAGCCGGTCCGTCACGGCAACAAAATGGTCGAGCCCATGGTCTTGCGCGCCTCCAGATCGCGGTGGGCCTGCGCCGCGTCCTTGAGCGCATAGGTCTGGTTGATCGCGATCTTGACCGCGCCCTTCGACACCACGTCGAACAGACTGTTGGCGATGGAGACGAGATCCTCGCGCTTGGCGCTGTAGGTCTGCAGCGTCGGCCGGGTCGCGTACAACGAGCCCTTCTGCTGCAACAGGCCGATATTGAAGGCGTCGATCTGGCCGGAGGAGGCGCCGAAGCTGACGAAGTAGCCGCGCGGCTTCAGGCAGTCGAGCGAGCCCGGAAAGGTCGCCTTGCCGACGCCGTCATAGACCACGTTGCATTTGGCGCCCTTGGTGATCTCGCCGACGCGGGCGGCGAAATCCTCGTCGCGATAGAGGATGGTGTGATGGCAGCCGTTCTTCTTGGCGACCTCGGCCTTGTCCTTGGAGCCGACGGTGCCGATCACGGTCGCGCCCAGATGATTGGCCCATTGGCTGAGGATCGTGCCCACGCCGCCGGCGGCGGCGTGAACGAGAACGGTATGGCCCTTCTCGACCTTGAACGTCCGCCTGAGCAGATACTCCGCGGTCATGCCCTTGAGCATCATTCCGGCCGCGGTCTTCTCGTCGATGCCCTTGGGAAGCTTGAGCACCCGGTCGGCGGGTACGTTGCGCTCGGCGGCATAGGCGCCGAGGGGTCCGTAATAGGCGACGCGGTCGCCCAACTTGAGCTCGCTCACGCCCGGCCCGACCGCCGCCACCACGCCGGCGCCCTCGTTGCCGATGACCACCGGCAGGCCGCCTGGCGCCGGATAGGCGCCGGAGCGGAAATAAACGTCGATGAAATTGAACCCGATCGCGCTCTGCTTGATGCGCACCTCGCCCTGGCCGGGCTCCTTCGCCGGGATGTCCTCGTAGGTGAGCACCTCGGGCCCGCCGTGCTTGTGAATACGGATCGCCGCAACCATGTCCAATCCTCCCGTTACTTTGCTTCAGTTCTCGCCGTTCCGAACTCTTTTAGCCGCGCCGGCGGCGGCGTGCCAGCACATTGACGAACTCGACCGCCGCCGCGAACGCCATGGCGAAATAGATATAGCCGCGCGGGATATGAAAGCCCATGCCGTCGGCGACCAACGCTACCCCGATCAGCACCAGAAAAGCGAGCGCCAGCATCTTGACGGTCGGATGCTCGGCAATGAAGCCGGCGACGACCCCGGAGGCGACGTACATGACCGCGACCGCGATCAGCACCGCCACCACCATGATTTCGACGTCCTGGGCCATGCCGATGGCGGTGATGATGGAGTCGATCGAGAACACGACATCGATCACGATCAACTGTGCGATCACCCAGGCGAAGGCGCGCCCGGCGGTTGCGGTTACGCCCGCGCGCGCTTCCGCTTTGCCTTCGACCTCGGCGTGAATCTCCTGGGTCGCCTTGGCGATCAGAAACAGGCCGCCCGCCCCCAACACGAGGTCGCGCCAGGATAAGGACCGCGCCGCGAACTCGATGACCGGCTCGGTGAGGCCGATGAGCCAAGTGAGGAAAAACAGCAACAGGACGCGGAAGACGAGCGCGAGCGCGAGTCCGATCTGGCGAGCGCGCTCCGCGGATTTTTTCGGCAGGCGCGATACCAGCAACGAGATGAAGATGACATTGTCGATCCCGAGCACGATCTCCATGGCGGTGAGCGTGACGAGCGCCGTCCAGGCATGCGGATCAAACAACAAGTCGAACATGATGACTCACTGCCTCTCGCGGACGGGCCGCGTGAGCCCGACGGCGAGGAAATAGAATCCGATGGCGAGCAGAGCGAGGCTGACGTACGGCGGCGGACCCAATTGGTAGAACAGCGCGACGACGCCGAGCGCGGCCCAGCTTGCAAGCAACACGAGGTTGAGAACGGCAAAGCGCTGCACCCGCAGCGGATGGGCGAAAAAGAAAGGCGCGAAGGTGAGCACCACCAGCACCAGCACAACCACCAGCGCGATGTTCGCTTCCGGCCGCAACAGAAAAAGATAAAAGGCGACGAGGTTCCACAGCGCCGGAAAGCCGCGAAAATAGCCGTCGGACGTTTTCATCTCCTTGTCGGCGAAATAGATGGCGCTCGAAATCAGGATCGCCGCCGCGGCCGGCACAGCGAAGATCGGCGGCAAGACCGCGCCGGTCGCGATGGCGAAGGCCGGCACCAGCACGTAATTCTGATAATCGACCACCAGATCGAGCGTCTCGCCCGACCAGCGCGGCAAGGTCTCGGCGACCCTGAGG
>JAUSIF010000232.1 GCA_030648135.1 Xanthobacteraceae bacterium | reverse complement strand
CGAAAGCGCGATCGGCGAGCCTTTGGTGCCGAGGCGGTCGGCGAGGCGCTCGGTGGTGCCGCGATAGAGGAAACGCTCGTAATAGCGCTCGAACCGTCCGCTGCTCGCGAGCCGGATCAGCTCATCATACCCGATCTCTTGGGCGTTGCTCGCCGCCGCGATTTCGATCCGCTGCGGCCACTCGACCTCGACCGGCGGCACGGCGACGAACAGCGGTCCGGGAAAGTCGCCCTTGCGGCCGATCCCGGCCTCGGCGATCGCTTCTTTGCTCGCCACCATGGCGAACTCCTCGGAGAGCGCCGGGGCACAGACCGGATCAGCGGGAATGAAATCGATGGTGCCGGCGACGGTGGTCTTCAGGCCCTCGGTGGAGAAGCGGCTGATCGAATGGATGCCCGACTGACCGGCGGTGAGCTTCTTCCAGTTCTCTTCCTTGCCGATGCCGAGCGAGGTGACGACCCCGATCCCGGTCACGGCGACGATGGGGCGATCCTTGTGGTCGCGGAGGTTCTTGCTCATCACATCCTCTTCTTCACATTGCCTCGACGAGGCCGAGACCTTCGCCTCGCCAGGCGCTGATGCAGGTCACGACGACTTGTTCGAGCCGGCCGGACCATGGCAGTTCGAAGCCCGTCGGGTCGAGTGGCGGCCACAGACTGCCGTGCTTGAGCGCGAGCGCCGCGAGCGCCACATTGAGCGTGAAGGCCGCCTCGACCCCGCTGCCGACGACCGAGGCGGTCGCGCGCACCGGAACTTTTCCGAGCTTTTCGAGCGCCGCGCGCTCCATTGCTGTCGCGGGCCACGCCCCGCACGCCGAGGATAGCACCGCATAGCGTCCTCTGACGAGCCGGGGAGCGATCTCATTGAGCATGCCGGAAATCATCGCTTCGAGCTCGCCGGGACCGCGCCGGCAGCGATCGGCCATGATCCGCGCGATACGCGCATAAACTCGCGCGCCGCGCGCTTCGGCATGGGCGCGGGATTCGATGACCAGAAAAGCGCCGATCGAACCGACAGCCGCGCCGGCATGATCCTTTCCGCGCGCCCACACCGGAACATAGGGCGCGACCAGACCTTCCCGGCCGAAGGCGAGTTGCAGGAGCATGTCTTTACGCTGGGCATTGTAGGAGGCGCCGACCAGACCGATCTCGCTCTGGCCCGCATTGATGCGGGCGACCGCGATTCGGAGCGCATCGACGCCGGCGAGCTCCTCGCCCATGAAAGTGCGCGAAGAGCCCACCACCCCGAACACGATCGAGATATTGCCGGCCAGGAGATTGGCGAGCTGGGCGAGCGAGAGCGTCGGGCGAAGATCGTTCATCAACCGCTCGTTCAGATAGCGGCCGGGCGCCGCCGCGGTCTTAAGCCCGGTGAGGATCGAGCCATCCACATTGGTGTCGCGCTCGCCGCCGCCGGCCGCGACCAGCATGTCGACGTGGCCGAGGATGTCGGCATTGCCCTTGATGCCGGCGTCCTCGAGCGCGAGGCCGGCGGAATAACAGCCGATCCGCTGCCACGGCTCCATCTGGCGCTGGTCGCCTTTCTTCGGAATCTGCTTGTCGAACTCGATCGGCGCCAGCGGGTGCACCATGTAGGGTGCGAAACTGGTCTCGTCGACCACGGGTTTGGCGGCGTTGAGGCCGTTCCAATGGGCGTCGAGGCCCTCGCCGAGACAAGAGAGGAGCCCGATACCCGTGATCAGCACATCGCGCGGGTCACCGGACATTCTTCGCGAACTCCGCCGGGAAGCCGATGTTGAGTGCGTGGGCCACGAGCTTTTCCTGGAAGACCGGAGAAGGGAAAGGCAGGACACGGAAGGTGGTGGTGGCTTCGCACATGACGGCACTCTCGAACAAGACGCGGTTTTCGGTCTTGATGTAGCCGGACCCTTCGTAAATCAGCTTCGACTCGACCATCAACACGTTACCGGGCCTGACGAAATTGCGCAGTTTGGCCTCGTTGATGATGGACAGGAACGGAAACCGCTCGCACCGGGTCATCGCCAGGACGAGCCAGCCCGCGGTCTGCGCCATCGCCTCGATCAGGAGAACGCCCGGCAAGACCGGGAACCCGGGGAAATGTCCCTCGTAGATGGTGCTCTCGGCCGGCACCGTCGCCTCGCACCGCACCACACCTTCCTCAATTGACAGCGATACGATGCGGTCGACGAGCAAGAAATATTCAATACGCATCCCGTTGGACTCTAGACGCCCTTCGCTGCTTTGAGGGCATCGATGCGTTCGCACAGATTCTTGAGCACGAAATACTGCTCGGTCGTGGCCTTGCCCTCGTTGACTTCCTGGGTCCACTGCTCGAGCGGCAGCTTGATACCGAAGGCCTTGTCGATGGCGAAGGCGATGTCGAGGAAGTCGAGGCTGTCGATGCCGAGATCGTCGATGGCGTGGCTCTCCAACTTGATGTTCTCGCGCGGGATGTCGCACGTCTCGGCGATGATATTGGTGACCGTTTCGAAGGTCGAAGGCATGGACAATCTCCACTCGCGCCCCGCGGGCAGGCTTCGGGGCCGGGATGCGCAGGCCGGATGCCGGGCGGTTAGGTTGGTTCGCTCTTGAATATCCGGGCTCGTATAGCGGACGGCGCATGGGCTTTCAATGCTGCTGCGCTGCACCCAGGAGCGCCACCAGGGTCCGCCGCCTCTGGCACATGGCGGTGGCGAACGGTCGCCTTGCTCCGGCGAGAATCGGCGTGTTAGCAAAGGTTTCCGTGGATCGGAGGATAGCGCGTGGGGTACGGCGGTGCACGCCGGCCGCTATGGGCTATTTTGCAATTGGCCGCCTGCAATACATCGACTCGCGACGCAATTGAGATCATTGACGATCTGCGGCTGCGCGCCGTGGAGCGGCTCCGATGAGCCTCGATCTGCACGCCGGATTCCTTGTCTTCGCGCTCCTTCTCCTGGCTCTGGCCGCGATACCGCTCGCCCATACCCGCCGCGGCCCCTCCATCGTCTACGCCCTTGCGGCGCTGATCGCGGCCGCGGCCGCGGTCTCCGCGTTCCTCGCTGCCGCGGGCGGAACGCCGCTGCGCGTGCAGCTGCCGCTTGGTCTTCCCTCGACCGGAATGAGGCTGAGGCTCGATGCGCTGTCGGCGACCTTCGCGTTCATCGTCAACATGGCGGCGACGATCACGAGCCTCTATGCCGTAGGCTATGGCCGCCACGAGCCCGAGCAGGGCCGCTGCCTTCCGTTCTACTGCCTGTTCCTGCTCGGCATGAATCTGGTGCTCGTCGCCGATGATGCCTTCTCTTTCCTGCTCGCCTGGGAGTTCATGTCGCTTTCGTCCTGGGCGCTCGTGGTGGTGCGTCATCGCGAGGAAGAAAACCGGCGCGCGGGTCTCTTGTATCTCACGATGGCCTCGTTCGGCACGCTTGCGCTCTTGTTCGCCTTCGGCGTGCTCGCGGGAGGCGCGGGAGCCTATGCCTTCGACCAGATCCGTGCGCGGACGCTCGAGCCCTATGCGGCGACGCTCGCGCTTGTCCTCGCCCTCGTCGGTACCGGATCGAAATCGGGTCTGGTGCCGCTTCACGCCTGGCTCCCGCCCGCCCATTCGGCGGCGCCGAGCCACGTCTCCGCGCTGATGAGCGGAGTGATGACCAAAGTCGCCGTCTACGGCTTCATCCGCATCGTGTTCGATCTCCTGGGCGCGCCGGAATGGTGGTGGGGAATGCTGGTGCTCTCCCTTGGCGGCGTCACCGCGGTACTCGGCGTGCTGTACGCATTGATTCAGCACGACTTGAAGCGCCTGCTCGCCTATCACACGGTCGAAAACATCGGGATCATCTATATCGGGCTGGGCCTGGCGCTTGCCTTCGAGGCGCACCGGATGACCTGGGCTGCGGCGCTGGCTGCCACCGCCGCGCTATTCCATGTGTTCAACCACTGCGTCTTCAAGAGCCTGTTGTTCTTCGGCGCCGGCGCCGTGCAGACCGCGACCGGCGAGCGCGACATGGAGCACTTGGGCGGCCTCATCCACCGCATGCCGAAGACCGCCTTCGTATTTCTCGTCGGCTGCGTCGCGATCTCGGCTTTGCCGCCCTTGAACGGCTTCGTCTCCGAATGGCTGACCTTCCAGGCGATCCTGCTCAGCCCCGATCTGCCGGAATGGGGCTTGAAGTTCACGGTGCCGGCCGTGGGTGCGCTCTTGGCGCTGTCGGCGGCGCTCGCCGCCGCCTGTTTTGTCAAGGCCTTCGGCATTACTTTCCTCGGACGGGCGCGAACGCCGGCGGCCGAGCGCGCAGAGGAAACCGACCGCTTTTCGCTTGCCGCCATGTTCGCCTTCGCCGCACTCTGTCTCGTTGCCGGAATCCTGCCCGGCTTCTTCATCGACGCTCTCGCGCCGGCGGTGACCAGCATGGTCGGCGGCCGCATGCCGGTGCAGACCGCGCTGCCCTGGCTCTCGATCGTGCCGATTGCCGAAAGCCGTAGCTCCTATAACGGCCTGCTCTTGTTCCTGTTCATTACGTTTGCGGCCTGTGTGGCGGTCTATGTGATCCATCAATTCGCGTCGAATGCCGTGCGCCGCGCACCAGCCTGGGACTGCGGCTATCCGGACGCGAGCCCGGCCACGCAATATACCGCGGCGAGCTTCGCCCAGCCGATCCGCCGCGTCTATGGCACGGTCATATTCCGCGCCCGCGAACGGGTCGAGATGCCGCCGCCGGGAGAGATGCGCGCGGCGCGCCTCACGGTGGACCTGCGCGATCTCGTCTGGGATTGGTTCTACGCGCCCGTAGTCGTCGCCGTCACCTTCGTGGCCGACCTGCTCAATCCGCTCCAGTTCCAGACCATCCGCCGTTATCTCGCCCTGGTCTTCATCGCCCTCGTCTCCCTGCTCACGGTGATCGCCATATGGCCGTGACCCCCGACCTCTTCGTGCAGGGCCTGGAGATGTTTCTCGTCCTGGCGCTGGCGCCGCTCCTCACCGGCTTCGTGCGCGTGGTGAAGGCTCGGCTCCTGCGCCGCCGGGGACCGCCGCTGTTGCAGCCCTATCGCGATCTCGCCCGGCTCATGGGCAAGCAGGTGGTGCTGGCCGAGAACGCCTCCTGGCTCTTCCGCGTGACCCCCTATGTGGTCTTCGCCACCACCTGGGTCGCAGCCGCTCTGATCCCCACCTTCGCGACCGGGCTTATCTTCAGCTGGTCGGCCGATCTCATCGCCATCATCGCGCTGATCGCGAGCGCGCGCTTCTTCCAGGCCCTCGCCGGACTCGACATCGGCACCAGCTTCGGCGGCATCGGCTCCTCCCGCGAGATGATGATCGCCTCGCTGGCGGAGCCCGCGATGATCATGATCGTGTTCACGCTCGCGCTCATCGCCGGTTCGACCCAGCTCTCCACCGTCTCACAGATCATGGCGTCGGGCGTCGGCCTTCGCGTTTCGTTGGGCTTGGCGTTGGTGGCGCTCATTCTGGTCGCGATCGCCGAGAACGCCCGAATTCCGGTCGACAATCCGGCAACGCACCTCGAGCTCACCATGGTGCACGAAGCCATGGTGCTCGAATATTCCGGGCGCCATCTCGCGCTGATCGAGTTCGCGGCGATGGTGAAATTGCTGCTTTATATCTCGCTCATTGCCTGCGTGTTCGTGCCTTGGGGAATTGTCAAACCGGGCGCGGAACCGCTGGCCTATCTCGTCGGCCTGGCCCTTTACCCTGTGAAACTGGCGGCCGGGGGTTTCCTGCTCGCATTGTTCGAGACCTCGATGGCCAAGATGCGGGTCTTCCGCGTGCCCGAATTTCTCGGCATCGCCTTGATGCTGGGACTGCTCGGAACGCTCTTGCTGTTCGTGTCGCGGGGAGGCCTCTGATGCGCGGTCTCGTCTTCGACCTCGCCCATCTGCTGGCAGGCTCGCTGGTGCTGGTGAGCTTCATCCAGCTCTACCAGGACCGCCTCACCGCGCTGCTCAACGTCTTCGCGCTTCACGCCGTGGTGCTCGCGCTCTCGGTCGCCTGGCAGGCCTTCATTCAGGGTGCGCCGCACCTCATCGTCACGGCGGTGATTGCACTCGTCTTCAAGGGAATGCTCGTGCCGCTGGCGCTGCATCGGATCATCGTCCGTCTCGGCATCCATCGCGAAATCGAGACCGTCGGCGGTATCGGGCTCACCATGCTCGCCGGCATGGGGCTGGTCGCGCTTTCGATGGTGGTGATGCTCAAGGTCACCCCCGGAGCCGACCCGCTCGCGCGCGAGGATCTCGCCTTCGCGCTCTCGGTGGTGCTCATCGGCCTCTTGCTGATGGTGACGCGGCGCAATGCCGTGAGCCAGGTGGTTGGCTTCATGTCGCTCGAGAACGGGCTCGTTCTCGCCGCTACCGGAGCCAAGGGCATGCCGTTCGTGATCGAGATCTCGGTCGCATTCTCGATCCTGATCGCCTTCATCGTGATCGGCATCTTCCTGTTCCGCATTCGCGAGCGGTTCGACACCGTCGATGTCAGCGCACTCGATCGCTTCGGGGGGGGGACCCGGGTATGAACGAGTATTCCCATCTCGCAGTCGCGGCGGTGCTGGTAATCCCAGTCGGCGCGGCCGCGCTGCTCGCGGCTCTCCCCGGCTATCGGCTTTCGGCGCAGATCAACATATTGGCTACTTTGCTTACCTTCACAGCCGCGATGTTGCTGTTCATCGGGCGGCCGGAGCCCGGCCGCTATCTGCTCGTCGACGACCTCAACAACGTCTTCATCGTACTGACCACCTTCGTCGGCTTCACCACCAGCGTGTTCAGCGCGAGTTATATCGCGCACGAGCTGGAGATCGAAAGGCTCACACCCGCCAATCTCCGTTTCTATCATGCCATGTACCAGATGCTGATGTTTTCGATGAACTTGGCGCTTCTCGCCAACAACATCGGCCTGATGTGGGTGGCGATCGAGTTTGCGACGCTCACGACCGTCTTGATGGTCGGCATCTACCGCACCCATGAGGCGCTCGAGGCGGCCTGGAAATATTTCATCCTGGGCAGCGTGGGCATCGGGCTGGCGCTGTTCGGCACCATTCTGATCTATCTCGCGGCCCAGCCGGTGGTCGGCGAAGGACTCGACGCCATGGTCTGGACGGTGCTGATCCGCCACGCCGCTTCCTTCGACGCGCCGCTCTTGAACATCGCCTTCGTGTTCCTGCTGCTCGGCTACGGCACCAAGGCCGGGTTGGTGCCGTTGCACGCCTGGCTGCCGGACGCCCACGCCGAAGGCCCGACCCCGATCTCGGCCGTGCTGTCGGG
>JAUSIF010000213.1 GCA_030648135.1 Xanthobacteraceae bacterium | reverse complement strand
GGCCACGACCGCTTCCAGGTGAAACTCGCGCCCGAGCGCGCGGTCGGTGGCGAAGGTCGAGAGGATCGGCGCCGGATCGGCGAGCCCGCTGGTTTCGATCCGGATGCGGTTTAACTGCGGAATGAGCCAGCGCTCGCGCTCGGCGAAGAGGCGGGCAAGCGCAAGCTGAAGATCGGAGCGCATGTTGCAGCAGAGGCAGCCGTTGCCGATCAGCACGGTTTCCTCGGCGCTCGCGCGCAGGAGCGCGTCATCGATGCCGATCTCGCCGAACTCGTTAACGATCACGGCGGTGCCGGCGCCTTCGGGCGTTGTAAGAAAATTTCGGATCAGCGTGGTCTTGCCGGCGCCGAGAAAGCCGGTGACGGCGGTGACCGGAACGCGCCCGCCGCGCGCGCGCTTCAATCGGCGTCCGAACGGGCCGGCGGCGGGAGAGGGGAAGAGCTGAAGCATGGGGCGCGAGACGTCTCGGTCAGCCTTGCGAAGGCCCGTTCAGCAGCGCCTTGCCATCGGGCGTGAGCGTCACCCTCGCCTCCCGCATGGACCCGCGCGGGTCTAATCGGATGAGGCCGTCGCGGATCGCATCTTCCCAAATCGGCAGGCGCGGGCAGCTGGTCCGCCAAGCCTCCATGGCCTCCGCGTAGGTCCGGGGAGTTTCCGAAACCCATTTGAGCAGCTGGATCGTGAGCTGGCCCGTCGGCCCGTCCGGAATCTTGGGCATGGCCGGAATATGCGCGCGAAAACTTGCAATTTCCAGCATCCGTCAAGACCTCTTGTTTTCAAACCGACCCGCTCAGCCAAGCCTTGGTTCATCCGCGCACGACCACGCCCTGAATGAGACCGAGGCGTCCTTCCAGGAAATTGCGCACCGTGTTTTTGTATATGGCCGGCGCGTCCGGCCCCAGTATAAGGTGCAGACCCAGCGCCGACGGCGAGCGATCGGATTTGGAGCGCGTCTCTGCCGCGGCCACCGCTTCGGCGGTCCTGTCCTCGAAAATCACGACTTTGAGCCCCGCGGCCTTAAGCTTGCGGCGGGTGGCCTCGGCGGAGAGCAGAAAACTGATCGAGGGCTCGCGCGCCCAAGGCACCGGAAAATGCAACGGGCCGTGGGAACCGGCAACCACATCGGCGAAGGCGTAGCGCCCGTGTGGCTTCAGCACGCGGCGGATCTCGCCATAGAGGCGGTCGCGGTCGGCGATATTCATCACCGCGCTCTGCGACCAGACCACATCGAAGCTTTGCTCCGCGAACGGCATGGCGAGCGCATCGCCCTCGCGGTAATCGACCTTGCCGGCGAGCCCTGTGCGCTCGGCCAGCATCGCGGCGATGCGGCAGAACTCCGGCGTCAGATCGAGGCCGGTGACGCGGCAGCCAAAGGTCTTGGCGAGATAGCGCGACGGCCCGCCGATGCCGCAGCCCACATCGAGGACCTTCTCGTCGCCCCTGAGCGCAAGAAGCTCCGCAAGATCGGTGGTCGCCGGCCGCCCGCGCAAATGAAACTCATCCACCGGCGCGAGATCGTCGAGGGTGAGATGATCGATGTCCTTGCCCGCCACCTACAGCGCGGTGAGGATCGCGGCGCCGAGGTCGGCGCGCCCGTAATGATCGGTGACCGGATTCGTGCTCGCCATCGGCCGGCTGCCGCCCGCGATCAAAAATCCATTTCCAGGATATAGAGCCCGCCGGCGTGGCGGTCGACGGTATAGACGATCTCGCGCTCGTCCACGAACACGTCGTTCAACTGGATCGATTTCGCCGGCGACAGCGGCGGCGCCGGCGGGACGAAGGCCGCCACTTCCTTCGGCTGGTACGGATTGGAAATGTCGTAGGCGCGCAAGCCGCCGTTGAAGAAGGTGCCGATGACGATCTGGTCCGACTGCCAGGAGGTCGGCAGCGGCACGTTCTCGTGGATATTGTGCGCGCCGAAGCGCCCGCCGCGGTTGGCGAAGGCGTCCAGATTCGGCATCGGGCAGGTCGAAATCGGCACCGGGTTCGTCTCGTCGCGCGCGTCGAGCACCCAGATGAGCTTCGGCCAATCCGTGGCGGCGTCCTCGGTCGACTCGTCGGTGACGATCAGGAGCTTGCGCTCGAACAGCGGCAGCGCGGTGTGGGTGAAGCCGGTATAGGGCGGGGAATTGTCCCAGCGGCAGATCGGCTTGGGCTTCGCCTTGTCGGCGATGTCGAGGATGATCATGCCGCCGTCGATGTAGCAGAGATAGCAGCGGTCGGGGCGCTCAGGATAGACATTGGTGTTGTGGGCGCGGAAGCCCTTGTCGAAGAGCGGCGGCTTGTGGCGCGGCGGCGGCGGCGCGGAATCGCCCGCGCGCGTGCCGGGCAGCCACCAGCGGCCGGCCTCCACCGGCTTCGACGGATTGCGCACGTCGAAGATGCGGTAGCACTGATCGTCGAGCGGATGCGTGGCCTGGAAATCGGCGGCGCCGGCGCTCATGTGCACGAATTCGCCGTCGCAGAACCAGAGCTGATGCACGCCGCGCGAATAGGGACCGGAGGCGTCGACGAAGGCGATCGACTTCGGCTGTTCCGGCACCGAGATGTCGAACAACTCGAAGCCCGCGGGCTTCTGCCCGACCTTCTGGCATTGATAGGCAACCGCCATCAGGTTGCCGCAGGTCTCGAGCGAATTCGAGCGCATATAGGGCTGCGGCAAATCGGTCTGCACCACGATCTTAGGCTTGTTCGGATCGGACACGTCGACGGCGGTGAAGTTCTTGGGCGCGCTTTCGTGCGCGAGCCAGAGGATACGGCGGCCGTCTTTCGCGATCTGGATCGACATGCCCTCGCCCATGCCGCCGAAGCCTTGTAGCTCGTGCCGGGCGAGCAGCTTGAAGTTCCAGGCGACGGTTTGGGCCTCACCCTTGCGCAGCGGATTTTTTTCAGCGGCCAT
>JAUSIF010000199.1 GCA_030648135.1 Xanthobacteraceae bacterium | reverse complement strand
GTTGCGCAATCTCGCGCCGCGCCATCTGCAGGAGCGCTGGTTCAAGCGCCTGGTCGAAGACCCGCAGTTCCTGCTCGCTCATTGCCTGACCGAGCCGCGCGGGGCCTCCGACCGCTGGCTGCCCTACAACGCGCCGGAAGCGGCGATGCAGACCCGCGCCGTGAAGAAGAACGGCGAATGGGTGATCAACGGCCGCAAGCATTTCATCTCGAACGGCTATGACGCTGGCCTTTACGTCGTCTATGCCAATACCAATTCCAAGGTCGGGATGCTTCACGGCACGTCGAGTTTTATCGTGCCGCGCGACACGCCCGGCCTCACCGTCGCCCGCTGCAACGAGACCGTCGGCTGCCGCTTCATGAACAACGGCGAGATCGTATTCGAGGATTGCCGTGTGCCCGCCGATCATCTACTGGTCGAGAACGACGCCCTGGGCAAGGCCGGCATTTATTTCCGTCCGGGCAAGATCATCCAGGCGGCGAAGAATTTGGGCGTCGGCGTCGCCGCCTTCGAGCGCACGGCCGATTACGTGCAGAACTACGTCCAGGGCGGACGCATTCTCATCAAGCATCAGGCGGTGGCGCTGCGGCTCGCCGACATGGCGACCCGGATCGAGGCGGTGCGCGCGCTGCTCGGCCGCGCCGCGACCGCGGTGGACGAGAAGGCGCCGGACGCCGACACGCTTTGTAATATGGTGAAGGTATATGCCTCGGAAGAAATCCTGAAGGTCGCCCAGCATGCGGTCGAGCTCCATGGCGGCAGCGGAGTGATGCTCGACGTAGGCATCGAGAAATTATTTCGCGACGCCGCGATTTTCCTGCACATGGACGCCACCGTCGACATCTCGCGCTTGAAGATCGTGAAATCGATGTTCCCGCACACGGCCGGCGCCTATGCCGGGCCGGAGGGGTAAGTCGTCGGCGACGAACCTTATGCACCGAATGTTGGTGATTCTCCTGCTCGCGAGCCTCGCCGCAACTTCCACCGGGGCCCAGGAGGCACGTTCTTCGCGTGCTGCTTGTGATCGCGCGAAACTACCCGGCCGCGCCTATATCGAATGTCTGGAGGCCGCCGTCCGCGACAACGACCGGGCGCTGGCCGCCGCCCTTTCCCGCGCCCATGCAGCGATTGATGCCCGTCCCGAGCTCGTCCCGGTGCAAAAGACCCGTTGGAAGAACGCGCTCGACGAGGCCCAGGGCATGTTCATGCGTTTCCGCAATCTGGAATGTCAGAATGTTGCCCCCTATGAGGGTAGCCGCGGCATCGGCGCCTTCGAGGAGCGTCTAGCCTGCCTAATCGACAAGAGCGCCACCCGCGCCCGCGACCTCGAAACCCGCTACGGCCAATGAGGGAGCCGGAGAACAGCAAGGGCATTGCGGCGACTCACGCGGAATGATCTTCTGATATTGTTTCAAATCGGGGCGGGGGAGCGGGCAAGGTGCGGGTCGTATCGGTCGGAGAAGCGATGGTCGAACTCGCACGCGAGGCGGACGGGAGCTTCGCGCTCGGGCACGGCGGCGACACCTTTTATACCGCGATCTATCTTTCTCGCTGCGGTGCCGATGTGGCTTTCGCGACGGCGCTCGGTAAGGATTCCTATTCCGATGGGATACTCGAGGCTGCCGCCGCTGAGGGTATCGCGACCGATCTCGTGCTTCGGATCGACGATCGCGTTCCTGGCCTCTATCTGGTCGAGACCGACGAGAACGGAGAGCGCAAGTACGAATATTGGCGGGAAGCAGAACCCGCGCGTCAGTTGTTCGAGCTGCCCGGCTGGGACCATATCGCCGAGGAGCTGGTTGCCGCCGAGCTCGTCTATCTTTCGGGGATCACGCTTTCGCTCTATTCGAACGTCGGTTTGGGACGGCTTCTCGCCGCGCTCGAATTCGGCCGCGAGCGCGGCGCCAAGATCGCCTTCGACAGCAACTGGCGCTCGCGCGGCTGGCGTGGCGACGAGCAGCGCGCACGGGCGGTGTTCTCGGAAGCGCTGAAGCGCAGCACCCACGCTTTGCCTTCCTTCGACGACGAGGCAAAACTGTGGGGCGACGCGACGCCCGAGGCAACGGTCGAGCGCCTGATCACGTTCGGTGTGCGGGAGATCGTGGTGAAGAACGGATCGCAGGGCGCGCTCGTCCATGCCGATGGAAAGAATGTCCGGGTTTCGGTGCCGGAGGTGATCAAGCCGGTCGATACGACAGCCGTCGGCGACGCCTTCAATGCCGCCTATCTGGCAGCACGGTTGAAGGGCGAGAACCCCGAGGCCGCCGCGCTCACCGGCCATCGCCTGGCTGCGCAGGTGATGCGCCACCGCGGCGCCATCCTGCCGCGTCCAAAGGGCGAAGGCGGCCGTAAACGCCGCTGAAACAACCCCCGCTCGGATGGACGGTGGCCACGGCATTCCGTTCGCCGCCTTCGGAGCGCTTTACCATCTTCTGGCTTGACCGCCCGCTGGGCATGGCTGCCGCCACCAGGCCCATGAAGTGAATTCGCATGTTCTCCGAAAGGCTTAGCTGACGCCGGAATCTCGGCAGTTGTCAGCAGCGGCTATCCGCCGGATAATGTTTTTAGACCGGCGGCGGGACCAATCCCGGCCGTATCGGCAGACCACGGGATTCGAACCCGCGGCCGAAAACCGAATGGGAGGCATCATGGATACCCGGAAACCCCGTCGCCGCGGCCTGACCCGCCGCGACGTGATCAAGACGGCTGCGGGAGCCGGCGTGGTGGCGAGCGTCGGCCCGTTCTTCCACGTCAACCCGGCCCGCGCCGCCAAGACCCTGAAGATCGTACAATGGAGCCACTTCGTCCCCGCCTACGACAAGTGGTTCAACAACGAATACACCAAGGAATGGGGCAAGAAGAACGACACTGAGGTGATCGTCGACAATATCAACCTCGCGCTCCTCGAGTCGCGCGCGGCCGCGGAAGTCGGCGCGCAGAAGGGCCATGACCTCTTTATGTTCCTCATGCCGCCTTCGCTGTTCGAGGAGCAGGTCGTGCCCATGAACGACGTCTATGCCGAGTGCGAGAAGAAGCACGGCAAGGCCATCGACCTTGCGATCAAGAGCAGCTACAATCCGAAGACCAAGAAGTATTTTGCCTTCTCCGACAGCTTCGTCCCCGATCCGATCAACTATCGCACCGACCTTTGGGGCGACATCGGCATGAAGCCTGACTCGTGGGACGAGATCCGCGCCGGCGGCAAGAAGATCAAGGACAAGCACAAGATCCCTGTCGGCGTCGGCTTGTCGGCCGAAATCGACACCGGCGTGGCGATGCGGGCGATCATGTATGCCCACGGCTCGCACGAGCAGGACACCGAGGGCAACCTCACCATCAACTCCAAGAACACCCTCGATACGCTCAAGTTCGTGAAGGCGCTGTTCGAGGAGTGCATGACACCCGAGGTGCTGGCCTGGGACGCCTCGTCCAACAACCGGCAGATGCTGGCCGGCCGCTCCTCGCTGGTGCTCAATGCCATCTCGGTGACGCGCACCGGCGAGAACAATAAGATGCCGATCCACGAGAAGATCGGTGTCGCCAAGGCCGCCAAGGGCTCCGTGCGGCGCATGGGCCTCGAGCACGTCATGAACTGCTACACGATCTGGAAATTCTCGGAAAACATCACGGGCGCCCAGAAGTTCCTGGTCGATTACATCGACAACTTCAAACAGGCATTCCTGGCGAGCGAGTTCTATAACTTCCCGTGCTTTGCCAAGACCGTTCCGGATCTGAAGCAGCTCATCTCCAACGACAAGAAGGCGGTACCGCCGAACAAGTACGCGGTGCTCGAAGACGTGCTCGATTGGGCGACCAACATCGGCTATCCCGGCTACTCCACCGCGGCGATCTCCGACACGTACCAAACGTGGCTCCTCAACACCATGTTCGCCGAGGCCGCGACCGGTGCCGAAACGCCGGAGGCCGCCCTGAGCAAGGCGGAAGCCAAAATGAAGGCGAACTGGGCCAAGTGGAAAGAGCGAGGGCTGATCTGACCCGTTCGTCTCGATGATGAACGTGCGGGGGCCCGGTGTTCGCCGGGCCCCCGTTGGTGCCAGCGAGTCGCATTGGCGCCGTTCCCGCAGCCCGGCAATATGCATTCTGGTTTCTGATCGATCCACCGAGGACCCTGATGGCAACGGTCGAGGCACGACGTATTTCCAAACATTTCGACGACGTACATGCGGTCGACGGCATCGACCTCATCGCGAAGGAAGGCGAGTTTTTGGTTCTGCTCGGTCCGTCGGGCTGTGGCAAGACCACCTTGATGCGCCTGATCGCTGGGCTCGAGCAGCCGACCACCGGCGACATCGTGATCGACGGCAAGGTCGTCACCGATCTGCCGCCGCGGGCGCGCAACATTGCCATGGTGTTCCAGAGTTACGCGCTTTATCCGCACCTGACGGTCGAGAAGAATATCTCGTTTCCGCTGCGCGCCATCGGCATGCCGAAGGACGAGACGCGAAAGAAGGTCGAGTGGGCGGCGAAAATGTTCGGAATCGAGCGCTTTCTCGACCGCAAGCCACGCCAGCTTTCCGGCGGCGAACGCCAACGTGTGGCGCTTGCCCGCGCGGTCGTGCGCGAACCGGTCGTTTTCCTGCTCGACGAGCCGCTGTCGAACCTCGACGCCAAGTTGCGCAATTCCGCGCGCGATGAGATCAAGCAGTTTCAGCGCAACCTCGCAACGACGACGATCTACGTGACCCACGACCAAGCTGAGGCCATGGGACTCGGCGATCGTATTGCCGTGCTCAATCAGGGCAAGGTGATCCAGATCGGCACGCCGCAGGAGATTTACGGCCACCCGATGGACACCTTCGTCGCCACCTTCATCGGATCGCCCCCGATGAATCTCGTGGAGGATGGCACGACCTGGCTCAGTTTCCGGCCCGAGGCCTTCCTGCCGCGCGAGGTCGGAAGCGCAAGCGACAGCGTCGCCTTTCCGTTTCGCGTCACCCGCGTCGAATATCTCGGTGCCGACCACCTCATTTACGGCGTTTTGGAAGGCCGCAGCCCCGAGACGCATGTCATTTCGAAATTGCCAAACAACATCCGGGTCGAGATCGCCGCTGGCCGGAAATACGATTTCGTCGTACGCAGAACCGACATTGCCCGTTTCGACCGCGCGAGCGGACGGCGCATCGATGGAGTCGGGCGGTGACGACGGCGACCGCCGCTGCTCTGACGGCGCGTACCGGCTACCGTGCGCGACTCGCCGACAACGAGCGCTGGTTGTGGCGGCTCATGCTTGCGCCGGCGATTCTCTACATCGTCCTTCTCGTCGGCTTTCCATTCTTTCTCTCGCTCTACTACAGCGTCTCGGACGTGACGGTTGGAAGCCGAGACATGAACT
>JAUSIF010000192.1 GCA_030648135.1 Xanthobacteraceae bacterium | reverse complement strand
GGCCAGCACGTGTGAGCGGCGCCATCAGAGCCACCGCTTCCACTTGAAGAAGGTGTAGGGAAGGACCGCCGAGGCAAGCATCAATAACAGCGCCATCGGATAACCGAGGGTCCAGTCGAGCTCCGGCATATGCTTGAAATTCATGCCGTAGATCGAAGCGATCATGGTCGGCGGCAGCAGCACCACGGCAGCGACTGAGAAGATCTTGATCACGTTGTTCTGCTCAAGGGTGACCATTCCGAGCGTGGCTTCGAGCAAAAACTGGATTTTGTGGGCGAGGAAGCTGGCGTGGTCGGTGAGTGAGGCGACGTCGCGCGCCATGCTCTGCACCAGGGTGCGCTGGTCCTTTTGCAGCTTCAGGCCTTCGGCTTCATTGGCGAGGAAGAGCACGAGCCGGCCGATCGATACCAGACTCTCGCGCACCTTGGAGGTGAGATCGCCCTTGCGTCCGATCGCGCGCAGGATCGCCTGATAGCTCTGTCTCTGGTCGCTGCGAGCGGTTCTTCGCTCGAAGATCCGCCGCGATACGAGATCGACCTCGGCGGCAATACGTTCGAGAATGTCGGCGGCGCGGTCGATGATGGCGTCGAGGAGGTCGATGAGCACGCTCTCGCCCGTTGCCGTCGGCGGGCAGACCCGGCCGAGCTTTGCGCCCACGATAGCGAATGGCCGAGGGTCTTCGTAACGCACGGTGACGAGCCTGCCGCTGGCAAGGATGAAAGTGATCGCAGTCGTGGCCGGACGTTCGGAATCGGCATGACAGATGAGCGTCGCCGTCATGTAGCGCGCATTGTTTTCGATATAGAGTCGGCTCGACGGCTCGATCTCGGCCATTTCTTCGCGCGTCGGCACGCCGACACCGACAGCTGCCTCGACGGCGCGGTCCTCCTCGATCGTGGGCGAGACCAGGTCGAGCCAGATTGCTCCCGCCGGTACGCTTCCACCTTCTGGAATGGGCACGCGCTCGAGCGAATTACCGCGCGGCAGGAAGGCGACGAACATGACCGGCCTCCAGGGCGTGCCTCGCGCGTTCCCTAGCCTGTCGCACGTTGCACGTCCACGGCTTCCTGAACCGGGCACACAGGCACCGGTATCGGCCGCATGCAGTCGTCTATTTGGTTCGAGGGAGGCTCAGCGGCCCGAAGCCGCGGAAATTTGCGCTACATGAAGATCGAAATCGCCGAACTTGACGACCTTGGGTGTGGCGGAGGCGTGGTCATCTTTCTTCTTCTGCTCACCCGTAAAGGCCAGCGCTGCGGCGACGGCTCCGATTCCAATGGCACGATATTGCTTGCCGAGGTCGGACCGCTCGCGTGGCGCCGCCCCGGATCTGCGGATATTACTTGGATTGGACATCACTTCCTCCACGGTGTGGCCGTTAACCGGCTACTCATGCCTTACGCTTTGGTCGTGGAGTGCGGCAGTATTAGGCAGGAAGCAGGGTCTTAATCGGACGATGCAAAGACGAATTCCGACTTGCGGTTCCCGGCTCGGCGGCTTTATGTTGGAGTGAATGCCCCAGTCTCCACCGTCCTACCGCAAGGCTCGACCGGCTCGCGCTTGGCAAGCCGTTGCCGATCTGCGACATTTCTGCAACAGGTAGACGCTAGACGACATGAAAGCCGTTTCGCCATCTTGCGGGTCTAGGAAGCTTTCCGCTAATTCAACTCCTCTAGACCCAGCGCTTGGCGAATAGGAAAGGGATTCGGACAGCCATGCCGGTGCGCAAGCTTGCGGTCGTCATCATGGGCCTCCTCCTCGGGGGCTGCATGCTTACGGATTCGCTCGATCCGGTGCCGGAATCGGCGCTCTCCCCGCGCGACAAGAAGCTGATCGCGAGCGCACCCTATCTCCAGCATAAGCCCAGCAGCGATTGGCTGCGCCACAGCGTGGACTATAGCGGGAAGGAAAAGGCCGGCACGGTCATCATCGATACCGAACACAAGTTCCTCTTCCTCGTTCAGACCAACGGCAAGGCGCTTCGCTACGGCGTAACCGTCGGTGAAGAGGGCCTGAACTGGAAAGGCATGGCCAAGGTCGGCCGCAAGAGCGAATGGCCGGACTGGACCCCGACGCCCGATATTCTCAAGCGCATTCCGGATCTGCCGAAATACGTGAGCCCGGGCCCGCACAACCCCATGGGTGCCCGTGCGCTCTATCTCTATCAGGGCAACAAGGACACGCTGTTTCGTATCCACGGGACCAATCAGCCGGAATATATCGGCTGGGCCATTTCCTCGGGCTGCATCCGTATGCTCAACGAGGACGTGATCGACCTCTATAACCGAGTGCCGATCGGCGCGACGGTGGTAGTGATCTGATATTCGGCCCTAAACAATAGCAAGGCGCGGACCGGATCCGCGCCTTTTGCGTTTTTGGGCAGGCCAAGGCTGCGATCTCGCCGCCCACGGCTGGTCAGGCAAACTGCCGGAAATTTTCAGGGTTCCACCCAATCCGGGATGTTCCACTGGCAAATCCGGAAATTGGCGCGTCGGCTGGCAAGATCAACATGGATGTGGCGCTCATGGGCCCGGTCGGAGCCCGGGCCTAGCACCGTGGCGAACCGTTGGCAGGCAGACTGCCGCATTGTCGCAATGAACACCGCCGGTGCCTCGGCGCCGCGGATCGGTATTGTCCGTCCGTCGCCAAGGCCAACCGCGCCGATATCGATGGCATTGGCACGGCCATGTTCGCTGAGCCGGGCGCCGGAAATATTGTTGCGCGGCCGGCAGGAATAGGACGCCGCCACACCGATCCATTTGATCGAGCCGCCGAAAACGGCAGCCGCCGCCGCCAGATCGTCCCGTACCCAATGCGCGAAAATGCGCGCCGTCTCGCAACGAAGCAGCGCATGCGGACGAAGCTCGACCTTCTGCCCGTCAGCGAGCCGGATGGCGGTGAGACGAACGGGCGCTTCGTCGCCGCAAAATGCTTCGGCGGACATTCCGGAAATGGCGTCGGTCAGTTCGGCAACGACGATATCTTCGAAAATCAGATCGGTGCACGGAGTTGCCGAGAAGCCCGCTTGCGCCCGCTCTAATGGTCTTCCCCTATCCGTTGTGGCCGGGGTAACCGGGTGCGCAGGCGCAAGCGCGACCGGCAGCGGCCGCGGGCGCGGCAACGGCACTTCGGTCGCGAAACCGCTCGATGCGAAAAGCGCGACGCCGGCCAAAAGGCACAAGGATGCTTTATTCACCCAGTCTAAGTGACCGCCAAGCCGGGCGGGATCGCGGCGGCAAAGGGGAGGGATCGCGGCGAAGACCGCGCAGTTTGCGTCTCGGGCCGGGCGCGCTAGCCTTGGGTTTGAAGGCGCGCATGAACGGCGCCGGGGAAACGTCCAGGGGTTTTCATGCTCGGCCTGATGCAGAATTGGCCACTCCTTTGCCATCGCATTCTCGACCATGCGGCGGCTCAACATGGCGGCCGGCGCATCGTCACCCGCTCGGTCGAGGGTCCGATGGTCGAGACGAACTACCGTGAAGTTCGCGAACGCGCCATGAAGATCGCCCAGCGACTTGCACGCGACGGTGTGAAGGAAGGGGACCGCGTGGCAACGCTCGCCTGGAATACCGCGCGGCACCTCGAAGCTTGGTATGGCATCCTCGGTTGCGGCGCGGTCTATCATACCGTCAATCCACGCCTGTTCGCCGACCAGATCGCTTATATCGTGAACCACGCCGAAGATCGCGTGATGCTCGCGGACACGACCTTCGTGCCGCTTCTGGAGGAACTCGCGCCCAAGCTGGCCTTGATCGAGCGCTATGTGATCCTCACCGACGCCGCCCATATGCCGAAAACATCGCTCAAGGGCGCCATCGCGTACGAGGACTGGATCGGTGAAGTCGATGGCGATTTCGTCTGGCGGGCGCTCGATGAAAGCGCCGCCGCCGGCATGTGTTACACCTCGGGCACCACCGGCAATCCCAAGGGCGTGATTTATTCGCACCGCTCGAATGTGCTGCATGCGCTGGCGAGCAACTCGTCCGACATGCTTGGCCTGTCCTCTCGCGAGGTGGTGATGCCGGTGGTGCCGATGTTCCACGCCAATGGCTGGTCGCTGCCGTTTTCGGCGCCGCTGGCGGGGGCGGGCCTGGTGATGCCCGGGTCAAAATTGGACGGCGCCTCGATCCACGAGTTGCTCGAACGCTATCATGTGACCTGCTCCGCCGGCGTCCCGACGGTCTGGCTGATGTTGCTGGCCCACCTCGAACAGACCGGCGGCAAGCTCCCGTATTTGAAGCGGGTGGTCATCGGCGGCTCGGCCTGCCCGCGGGCGATGACGCGGACATTTCAGGACCGCTACGGTGTCGAGGTTATCCACGCTTGGGGCATGACCGAGATGAGCCCGCTCGGCAGCATGTGCATTCCAAAGCCGGAAGTGGTCGGACTCGAGGGCGATGCCAAGCTCGATCTGCAGGAGAAACAAGGACGCCCGCCCTTCCTCGTCGAGATGAAGATCACCGATGATGCCGGCCGGGAACTGCCGTGGGACGGAAAAACCTTCGGCCGGCTCAAGGTGAGGGGCCCCGCGATCGCACGGGCCTATTTCAAGGGCGAGGGCGGCGAGATTCTCGACCACGAGGGTTTCTTCGACACCAGCGATGTCGCCACCATCGACCAGCACGGCTACATGCGCATCACCGACCGCGCCAAGGACGTGATCAAGTCGGGCGGCGAATGGATTTCCACGATCGACCTCGAGAATCTCGCGATCGGCCATCCCGATGTGGCCGAGGCCGCGGTGATCGGCGTCACGCATCCGAAATGGGACGAGCGGCCGCTCTTGGTCGTCGTCATCAAGCCGGGTCACCCCGCGTCCAAATCCGATATCCTGGGGTTCATGAAAGGCAAGATTGCAAAATGGTGGATTCCCGACGACGTCGTCTTCGTGGACGAAATCCCGCACACTGCCGCCGGGAAGATCCAGAAGACGACTTTGCGCGAGCGCTTCCGCGACTATCGCTTGCCGACCGCCGCCGAATGAAAGAGAACACGTAACGTTGGTAACACGCGGCTAGTTGCGGGGAGGGGAATGGCTAAGGAGTCGAGTTCAGGCCAATCGTTGGCGGAGTCGAAGGCATGATCCGCCGCTGGCTTTATGTCGAAGTACGGATCACCTGGCTTGCGACCCTCAGCCGGCGCATCGCCGCGTTCTCACTGCCGGTGGTGCTGCTCGCGATCGTGCTCCATCGCTTCGGCGTGGTCGAATACGAGATTGCCTATGTCACGCTCGCGGCCGGACTTGGCGTCGCGCTCTTGGGCGTGCTCGTCGCCATCGCCGCCTTCATCGTGATTTGGAACGAGGGCTTGCGCGGCCTTGGCCGAGCGATCAGCGCCTGCGTGATCGGGTTTGCGGTGCTTGCCTATCCCGCCTTCGAGTTCGCCCGCGGCGCCAACCTTCCCGCCATCAGCGACGTGACGACTGATCCTTCCGACCCGCCCAGGTTCCTGGCGGTCGCCTCCGCAAGGCCGAGCGGAGCCAATCCGATCGCTTATCCCGGCGAGCGGCCCGCCCGGCTCCAGCGCGCCGCCTATCCAGCCGTGAAGCCACTCGAGATCGACGCCGGTCCAGACGAGGCATTCAACGTCGCGCTCTTGATCATGGAGCGGCGGGGATGGCGCGTGCTCGACAGCATCACACCGCGTGGTGGCCAGCGCGAAGGTCGCATCGAGGCGATAGCGCGCACCCTGGTCATGGGTTTTCGTGAGGATGTCGCAATTCGCATTCGTGCGATCGAAAAAGGCGTGCGGATCGATATGCGATCGGCTTCGCGCTATGGCAGCCACGATCTCGGTTCGAACGCCCGTCGCATCGAGACCTTCCTCGCCGAATTCAACGAAGCGCGCCGGCGCGCGCGCTGATCCACATCTCGATCAACGCGGCAAGCGATAGCGACCTGCGAGTGTGGGCGGTCCTTTGGTCGCAACCAGTCCGCGGCTGACGAGATCCTCCAGATGCGCGAGCGTGGTGAGCGCGGCCGCATGGATCAGGCGTTGATCGAGACCGATATAGATCGCCTGCACCAGGCTCGGGATATCTGCCTCGCCGCGCTCCAGCCGGCGCAGGATCGCGACCTCGCGCGCGCCGCGATGGGCAATGAGGCGATCGAGGAAGGCATGTGCATCGCGCACGGGCGGTCCGTGACCCGGCAGATAGAACGTCTCCGGCCGGGCGCGCAATTTTTCGAGCGAAGCCATGTAATCGCCCATGGCGCCGTCGGGCGGGGCGACGATCGAGGTCGACCAGGCCATGACATGGTCGCCCGAGAACAGGCAGTTCGCTCCCCTGAGCGCGAAGGCGAGGTGGTTCGCGGTATGGCCCGGGGTTGCGATGGCCTCCAGCACGTAACCCGGACCCTCGACCGCATCGCCATCGCGGAGCCGGACATTCGGCACAAAGTCTCGATCGGCGCCCGCCTCAATCGGATTGGTTTCGCCGAGATGCAAAGGACGCGCGGCGCGGTGCGGCCCCTCGGCGAACACCTTCGCGCCGGTCCTCTCCCGGATCGCCGCCGCAGCCGTGGAATGATCGCGATGGGTATGGGTGACCAGGATATTTTCGACCGTCTCGCCGCGCACGGCCTCGAGCAGGGCGGAGACATGAGCAGGATCGTTCGGGCCCGGATCCAGGATCGCGACGCGCCTCTCGCCGATCACATAGGTGCAGGTCCCGGTGAAGGTGAACGGGCCAGGATTGGGAGCAAGAATGCGGCGCACACCGGGCGCAACACGCTCGGCCCGGCCCGGAGCCGTTTCGAAGGTGCGGTCGAAGGGGATTTCGTCGGCCATAGGCTCTTCAAACGATCAAGGGCAGCTATTGCAAGTCTCGCATGAAACGACGGCGAATACGGGCTCAAGGGGTGACCGGGGCGGAGATGGGGGTCAGGAGGTGGATAAGATCCACGCTTGACGTGGAGCGCCGATTAGGTTCTCTTTTTCCCCCAGCAATCGAATTTCGGCCCGCCGAATTAGGGCCGCTGCCCATGGCTGCACCTGCAAGGCGCTCTCCGAAAATCTGGTTGTCCTGAAGCCGAGCGATTCCCGCCCGGCCGCGCTTTGCAGGCGCGAACATCTGAAGGAAAGACTCAATGGCTACCGGCACCGTGAAGTGGTTCAACCCGCAGAAGGGCTACGGCTTCATCCAGCCGTCCGACGGCGGGCGTGACGTGTTCGTTCATATCAGCGCCGTCGAACAAGCGGGACTGTCGACCCTCGTCGAGGGCCAGAAGGTGTCCTACGACGTCGTGACGACTGATCGCGGCAAGACCGCCGCGGGCAATCTCAAGGCCGGCTGATCCGGCCGTCGGTCATCGCTGCGTACCGCCGCCGACGATCTGAAGGCGGTATGACTGGGCGGACTTCACGGACGCCCGTGTCTGCACGGGCGTAAAGCCGAAACTCCGGATGCGGCGCGGGCGTCGCCGCGTCGCCCATCGTCATGATCATCTGGTGGTGGGCAATGGTCGGAGTGGCAGGATTTGAACCTGCGACCCCCTCGTCCCGAACGAGGTGCGCTACCAGGCTGCGCTACACTCCGACTGGCGTGTGCTCTTAGCAGTCCGGTCCCGGCGCTACAAGACGAAGAACCGCGCGTAAAAGCAGGCGTTGAACCCTGCGATCAAGCGCGGCACATTTCGGCGCGTTGGGGCGTAGCCAAGTGGTAAGGCAGCGGATTTTGATTCCGCCATTCCCAGGTTCGAATCCTGGCGCCCCAGCCAGCCAGTCCAGGCTCTAGAGATTTTCATCTCAATGTCGCGAGGAGGCCCGCCGTTGGCGGGCTTCTTGCGCTAAGCGGGTTGTCTCTGCCCTCCGAAATCGGAAAGTCCCTAGTCTGTTGTGCCGAAAATCTCTGCGTGTCTTCCGCAATATTCCCATTTTCTGGAGAAAAGAGCCGGAGACTGGGTGCAGAGGGCTGTCCGTCAGGAATAGAAAATGATTTGGCAAGCTATGCGAGAAAGGCAGCTGGGATGAAGGACAGCAGCGAGCTGGGCGGGATTTTTGCGGATTCTGAAGCAATAAGGAG
>JAUSIF010000197.1 GCA_030648135.1 Xanthobacteraceae bacterium | reverse complement strand
GGCGGGTTTGGCTTTCGATGCCATCGCCGCCGCCAAGGCGGCCAGCACCGACATCGTGCTGGTCGATACCGCCGGCCGCCTGCAAAACCGCGCCGAGCTGATGAGCGAACTGGAAAAAATGGTGCGCGTCATGCGCAAGGTCGAGCCGGGCGCGCCGCATGCGGTGCTGCTGGTGCTCGATGCCACCGTTGGGCAGAACGCGCTCAACCAGGTCGAGATCTTCGGCAAGATCGCGGGCGTGACCGGGCTGGTCATGACCAAGCTCGACGGCACCGCGCGCGGCGGCATCCTGGTGGCGATCGCCGCCAGGTTCGGCCTGCCGGTGCATTTCATCGGCGTCGGCGAGGGCGTGGACGACTTGGCGCCGTTCGAGCCGCGCGACTTCGCCCGCGCGCTCGTCGGCCTTGCCGACGATCCGGCTTGATCGCCGGCGGGCGAAAGCGCATCAACAGCCCATGACCACGCCCACGAATACCCGCGAACGCGCCGAATTAAATCCGCTGCTCAAGTTCGCGCTCGACCTCGGCCCGTTGATCCTGTTTTTTCTCGCCAATGCGTACTACAAGATTTTCGTCGCCACTGGCGTATTTATGGCGGCGATACTCATTTCGCTCGCCGTCACCTACGCGCTGACGCGCCGGATCGCGGTCATGCCGCTGGTCACCGCGGCGATGGTGATGATCTTCGGCGGGCTCACGCTGTGGCTGCAGGACGAGGTCTTCATCAAGCTGAAGCCCACCATCATCTACGCCCTGTTCGCCGCGGTCCTGCTCGGCGGTCTCGCGACCGGCCGTTCGTTGTTGGCGCTCGTGTTCGACAGCGTGTTCCACCTCACCGAGGACGGTTGGCGGAAGCTAACCCTGCGCTGGGGTGTTTTCTTCGTCGTCATGGCGATCCTGAACGAGATCGTCTGGCGCTCGGTCTCCACCGATGCCTGGGTCACATTCAAGACCTTCGGCTTCCTGCCGCTCACGATCGTCTTCGCGCTGGCGCAGGCGCCGCTGATTTCCCGGCATGCGGTGAGCGAGAAACAGCGCTCCTGAGCCGCCCTCAGCCGGCCGCTGCCTTCTCGATCTCGGCCATGAGCCGCGCGAGCGCCTGCTCGTCGATCGGCCCCACTTGTTTATAGGCGATCTTCCCGTCGCGGCCGACCAGGAAGGTCTCCGGCACTCCGTAGACGCCCCATTCGATCGTCGCGCGCCCGCCTTGATCGACGCCGACCGCGGCGAACGGATTGCCGAAGCGGCCGAGGAAGCGCCGCGCGTTCTCGGGCGCATCCTTGTAATTGATGCCGACGAGGGTGAGACGGCGGTCGCCGGCGAGCTTGGTGAGATAGGGATGCTCGTCGCGGCAGGGCACGCACCAGGACGCCCATATATTCACGAGCGTGACGCGGCCGCTGAAGGCGGCGGGATCGAGGCCCGGCACCGATTTGCCTTCGCTCACCAGCCCTTCGAGCGGCGGCAGCGCCAGCGCGGGCGCGGGCTTGCCGATCAGCGCCGAAGGCAGCCGCGAAGGATCGCCCGTGCCGAGGCGAAAAAAGAACAGCGCGGTCAACGCGGCGAAGATCAGCAAGGGCATGAGGACGACGAGACGCCGCCTTGCGGATACGGATATGTCGGCGTTCATGGGACGTCCGCTCCGCTCCCCGAGCGTCGGCTGATCCCCTGCGCCTCGAGCGCGGCGAGCGCCCGCCGCTGCGCCCGATGGTCGAGCAGAACCCAGAGCACCACGAGGCCGAGGACGATCACCGCCGCCCCATAGGCGGCCAGGATGAACCCGGCATGGGGCCCGAGGTCCATCGCTCAGCGTGCCTCGGCGCCGGCGGCGGCAAGCATTCGAAGCGCGCGTACGCGACGGCGCAGGATCTCGTTGCGCATGGCGCCGAGATGGAGCGCCAGGAACAGCGCCGCGAATCCCGCAGCCGTGACCAGGAGCGGCGTGAGCAACACCGGATGGATGGTCGGCCCGCCGATACGGAACACGGAAGCCGGTTGGTGCAGGGTGTTCCACCAATCGACCGAAAACTTGACGATCGGCACGTTGACGAAGCCGACCAGAGTCAAGATCGCGACCGCGCGAGCGGCCTGGCCCGGATCCTCGATCGCGCGCCACAGCGCGAGAATGCCGAGATAGACCAGAAACAACACCAGCACCGAGGTGAGCCGCGCGTCCCACACCCAATAGGTGCCCCACGTCGGCCTCCCCCACAGCGCGCCGGTGAGGAGGCAAATCAGGCTGAAGGCGGCACCGATGGGGGCGGCGGCCTTGGCCGAGACATCGGCGAGCGGATGGCGCCACACCAGCGTTCCAAGCGCGGAGATCGCCATCAATGTATAGGCGCCGAGCGCGATCCAGGCGGCGGGCACGTGGATGAACATGATCCGCACCGTCTCGCCCTGTTGGTAGTCGGGCGGCGCGCGGAAACCGAGCACGAGGCCGAGCACGAGCAGCACGGCCGCGATCAGCGCCAGCGCCGGCACCAGCGCGCGCGCGAACGCGAGAAATCGGTGCGGATTGGCGAGATCGAGAAGCGCCATGGCGCGTTGTTCTAGTCCGGCGGCCTATTGTCCGCAATGCGGTGGATGGCGAGACGGCCGGATCGCTCCGCGAAGGTTACCTGCAAGCTCGTGCTCAGCGCGGCTCGCGGCCGAGCAGATAGACGTCCCAGATCACCGTTTCCTCGCCGCCATAGAGAAAGCCGCTGCTGTCGTGCATGGATTCGATGGTGACGAGCTGGCCGACGCGGCCGACCTTCACGCTCAGCGTCGAGCCGAAGCGATGGACCACGGCATTTCCGGCTGGTTCCCCATTGACCTTGACCAGCAGGGTCGCCCGCTGCGTCGGACCGACCTGGTCGTGGCCGTAGAGCTGGACCGCGGCGATATAGGCCGGCCGCTGGAGCTTGATCACATAGGCGGGCCTCACCTCGCAGCCGCCCATTTCGATACGGCAATGCTCGGGACATTGGGTGCCGCCGATACAAACCTTCTTACCCAGATCCTCGAAGATGATCCCGGTCTGCGCGGGAAGTGCGGCGAGCTTCCCCTCCGTGGGCGCAGTGGGTACGCGCGCGGCGCCCGCTCGCGCGTCGGGCTTCGGTCCCGACAACGGGGCCCACTGGCCGAACGAGGCATGGGTGACGTTCAGTAAAAATTGTTCGGGTACTAGATCGGAATCCGGCTTAAAAATCGAGAAATCGGCGGTCCGCAAAATCATGGCGGGATCGACCGGGATCGTTTGCGTATGCTCGGGCTCCGAGGCTTCCGTTGTCGACCATTTCGACAACTCGATTGAAACGGATGCGGTCAGGGCGATGAAACTGGCTGCGAGAGATAGATTGGCGAGCTTGTCCAAGGTGGACGCGGAAAACATTGGCCCACTCCTACGCACGCTACACACCCGCCGGCCCTGGCGAGAGCGTCCCGGCTGAATGTGGCGGGATTCAGTCGCGAATTACACGGATGGCTGCGGCCGCGGCCACGGGACCGAGTACCAATCCGACCAGCGAAAGCGCCGCCAGCAAACGAAAAGGCGTGCCGAACGGCACCAGTCCCGTGACCGCCGCCGTGGTCGCCGCCACGCCGAAGATCAAGATCGGAATCGTCAGCGGCAAAACCAGAACGGCGACCAAGAGGCCGCCACGCGGCAGCGCCACCGCCAGCGCGGCGCCGATGAGACCGAGAAAGGTCAGCGCCGGGGTTCCGACCAGCAATGTCGCGGTTACGGCGGCAAGCGCCTTGGGCTCGAGCCCGAGCAGAAGACCAAGCAGAGGCGCCGCGACCACGAGTGGAAGCCCGGTCGTGATCCAATGCGCCGCCCCTTTCATTGCCGCGATCAGCTCGAGCGGCACCGGCGCCATCAGCAGGAGATCGAGGTTGCCGTCCTCGTGATCGGCGGCAAAGATGCGATCGAGGCCAAGCAAGCTCGCGAGCAGTGCTCCGATCCACAGCACGGCCGGCCCGATGCGGGCGAGCAGCGGCAGCTCGGGACCGACCGCGAACGGCACGATGGTGACGACGGCGAGGAAGAACACGACGCCGATGCCGCCGCCGCCGCCGACCCGGAATGCGAGCGTGAGATCGCGCGCGAGAATTGCCCGGAGCGCGGCGATCATGTGATGCCTCCCAGACCGAGCCGGATTTCCACGACGCGCTCGATCTTGAGCTCCGAGTGAGTCGCGACCACCGCCAGACCGCCGCCGGATAGATGCCGGGTCATCAGGCTTGCGAGCGTTTCCTGTCCCTCCGCATCGAGCGCCGTCGACGGCTCGTCGAGCAGCCAGAGCGGGCGCGGCGAAACGAGCAAGCGGGCGAGCGCCAGGCGCCGCCGCTGCCCGGCCGAGAGCATGCGCGCAGGAAACTGTGCCAGCCGTTCGAGCCCGAGCAGGCCGAGCGCGGTTTCGGCTTCCATTTCACCCCCGCCGAGCAGCGCTCTGGTAAAACCAAGGTTCTCGGCTACGGTCAGGGCCCCCTTCACCGCATCGAGATGGCCGATGAAATGCGCCGCCGTGCCGACGGACTGCTCCGGATCGCCGCCTTCGAGCGCAATCCGCCCTGCCGCCGGCGGCAACAACCCCGCCAACAGGCGCAAGAGCGAGGATTTACCGGCTCCGTTCGGCCCGGTGACGGCGAGCACCTCGCCCGCCGTGACGGCAAATCCGAGCCCCTGAAACAGGCTCCGCCCTCCCCGGACGCAGGCAAGGCCCTCGACCAAAAGTCGCATCTGTTTTCCAATCTACCTTGATGGGTAGTCCGGGGCGGCCTTGCGCGCGCGTGTCCACATTGGTTTCCGCGCCGGCGCCGTACCCTTTAAAATACCGGAAAATCGAAAAGAATCAAGACCTTGACCAGCTTCGCGAACCCCGGGGGGATGCCCGATCGTGCTCATTTCCGGTCCTCCGCCAGCGCTCCGGTGACCGCGGTTTTAATTCGCTCTATAAAGCGCGCAACCGCAACCGCCGCACCGGCTGAGTCGTTGTCTCTCGCGCCTCGCCGGCGGTTTACGTGTTGCGAACATCGTTTGGAATGACTGCCGTGCCCTCACTCGACAGCTACAAGTGCCGCAAGACCCTCAAAGTCGGCTCGAAATCCTACGACTATTACAGCCTCAAGGTCGCTGAACAGCAGGGCCTCAAGGGCATTTCCCGGCTGCCGTTCTCGCTCAAGGTGCTGCTCGAAAACCTGCTGCGGCGCGAGGACGGCCTCCTCGTCCACGAGGCCGACATCCGTGCGCTCGCCTCGTGGCAGCCGGATGCACCACCCGATCGCGAGA
>JAUSIF010000185.1 GCA_030648135.1 Xanthobacteraceae bacterium | reverse complement strand
CTCGACCGACAAGCATGTCGGTAATCGTGTGCGCGAACGTCGGCTTGCGCTTGGAATGACTCAACAGCGACTTGCTGAAGCGGTTGACCGTAAGCGGTTCTCTGATCCCACGGCTCTGAGAGCTGATTGTTTTGTGCGGCGGCCGCGGCGCGATTCGCTCGGGCCGTGCGGGTCACGCCGCGAGGCGACCGGCGGAACGCTGTGCCGCCCAGGCCCATGGCATGAGCTCGTCGAGGCGCGATTCGGGCCAGAGATTGACGAGCTTGGTGAGCACGTCGGCGAAGTAGGCTTGCGGATCGACGCCGTGCAATTTGCAGGTCTCGACGAGCGAAGCGATGGCTGCCCAGTTCTCTGCACCCCCATCGTGGCCGGCGAAGAGCGCATTTTTACGATTGAGCACGATGGGGCGCATGCCTCTTTCCACGATGTTGGTGTCGAGTTCGATGCGGCCGTCGTCGAGGAAGCGAACAAGCCCGTCCCAATGGTTCAAGCCGTAGCGGATGGCTTCGGCGATGACGGACTTGGTCGAGACGCGCGCGAGCTGTTGTTCGAGCCAGGTTTTGAGAGCCAGCACCAGCGGCTTGCTCTTTTCCTGGCGCACGGCGCGGCGCTCATCGGCGCTTTTGCCGCGGATCGTCTTCTCGATCGCATAAAGCGCGGCGATGCGTTCAAGGGCTTCGGTCGCGATCGGTGCCGAACCGCCCTTGGCGATGTCGAAGAACTTTCGTCGCAGATGTGCCCAGCAGAAGGCGAGCGTGATCGCGTCGCCAGCCCCTACTTCATCGGCAACGTTCTTGTAGGCCGCGTATCCGTCGCATTGCACGATGCCGCGATAAGTATCGAGCAGCTTCAGCGCGTGGACGGCGCCGCGGCCCGGCGCATAGGTGTAGGCGATGGCGGGCGGATCGGTTCCGCCCCAGGGCCGATCGTCGCGGGCAATCGCCCAGAAGTATCCTTTCTTGGTGCGGCCACGGCCGGGATCAAGCACCGGCGCCACGGTCTCATCGACCGCGATCTTGGCCGAGCCCAGAATGAGTTCCCGCAGCCGAAGATAGAGCGGCTTCAACTCCGCGGCGGCATAACCGACCCAGAACGCCAGTGTGGCGCGCTCGATCGCGATGCCTTGGCTCAGCAGAATCTGAGTTTGGCGATAGAGCGGCAAGTGCCAAGCATATTTGGCTGCCAGGACGTAGGCCACCATCGCCTCGGTCGGCAGCCCGCCCTTGATCAACCGTTCGGGCGCTGGTGCCTGGACCACGGCCTGTTCGCAGGCCCGGCAGGCGTATTTGGGACGGTGTGTGACCGTCACGCGGAACTGCGCCGGGATCACGTCGAGACGCTCGGCGGTGTCCTCCCCGATGACGTGCATCGCGCCATGACAGCATGGACAGACCGTGCTCTCGGGCGCGAGCGTGACGTGGACGCGAGGAAGATGAGCCGGCAGCGATCCGCGGTTGGCGCAACGCTTCTTCCTCTGTGTATCGGCCGGCTTTTCCGCCGTTTCCTTCTTGTCCTCTTCCGCGTCCTGCTCGGCGATCGACGTCTCGATATCCTCCAATGCCAACTGCATCTGGCCGGGGTCAAGCCGTTCGGACCGCCGGCCAAACTGCGCGCGCTGGAGCTGCCTCAACAGGTGGCGAAGCCGATCGTTCTGCTCCGTCACGCGCCGGCATTCCTCAACGGCCGCGTCGCGCTCGCTCGACAAGGAGATCACCAGCGCCCGCAAGGCGTCGAGATCATCGGGAGGGGCATCGATCGGCATGAAGATACTTGAATCAGATTCGCGCAGGCTTGTGATGGGCAACATGCTGCCTGATTCAATAAGTCACAGCCTCATGATGTCGCTGTCGGCCGCGCAATATCTCGTGCGTGCAATCGCGACCAGTCCATCCCGTCAACGAGTACGGCAAGCTGCGCCGCCGTCAGCCGCATCACACCGTCACTCACCGGCGGCCACTTGAAGGTCCCATGCTCGAGCCGCTTCCAGAACAGGATGAGCCCGGACCCGTCCCAGGCCAGGATCTTCAGCCGGTCCGCCCGCTTCGACTGGAAGATGAAGATCGTTCCCGAGAACGGATCGTGCCCCAGCGCCTCGCGTACCAGAGCCACGAGGCCATCCGCGCCCTTGCGGAAGTCTACGGGCTTCGTGGCCACCAGGACCTTCACCCCAGCCGGCACCGCGATCATGTCGCCGCCTTCACGGCCCGCAGCACATCCCGTAGCCAGCCGGGATCGACACCTGGTTCCGCACGAACCACCGCGCCGGCAATCTCGATGGTGATTGCCCCGGAGCCGTTCGCGGCCGCCGCCAAGGCAGCACCGTCGTGGCGGACCTCCCGCACGACGGGTACAAACATCGGCGCCTCGTCGGCCGGCAACGTCAGCAGACCGGCCCGCGCCGCCTTGCGCCAGCCAAACAGATGCTGCGGCGAGATGTCATGCCGGCGCGCCACCTCCGACACGACCGCACCCGGCGCATAGGATTCCGCGACGATCCGCCCCTTGGCCTCATCGCTCCAGCGACGCCGGCATCCAACCCCGACCCGGATATCGACCCGGCCCCGTGGCTCTGAAGCGTCAACAATATGGTCAACCATATATGCGAACCGATCTGCCAAAGTTGGTTCGCATCTTGCCGCTCAAGTCGCGCGTTACAAGGTGGGGGCGCAGCACCGCTTACTGTTCTTCGACAAACGGCGATTTTCTGATCTCATAAATTGAGGCTTCATCGTCTGATACCCGGCGGATTTTTGGTGGCGGTGGTGGGACGCCGGATAACGACACAATGCGGCAGATAGATCACGAATGATTCAAAATATCCTTCGGCTAGCCGCTTGGAGCGCCGTCATCACAATTGGCGTGCTGTCGCTTGTCCCGGGCGAATTGCGTCCTCACACGGGAACCCCGAGCTATCTTGAGC
>JAUSIF010000179.1 GCA_030648135.1 Xanthobacteraceae bacterium | reverse complement strand
CCCAGGGCGCCGGCAACGGCACCCAGCGCGGCTCCGACCACCACACCCACCGGGCCGGCGACCATGACGCCGATGGTGGCGCCAGTGGCTGCACCGGCCACCATGCCGCCCCCCGTCAGCACCGAGTTGGCCTCGCGTTCGGCTTCAAGGGGTTCCAGCGCAGTCTGCGCCGCAGCATTCGGGTCCTGCGACGGAATGCCGTGGCCGGGGTTGGCCTGCTCGGCAAGGTCTTCGTCGGCAGGTGCGGTGTTAGACGGCGGGGCTGTCAATGGGTTCATGTGCTTCTCCTGGGTGGTTTGTCGATGAAACGAGCACGAGGCTCAGGACGGAAACTGCTGAGTGACTTGACACTGCGGGAGCCTTCACTTCTGCTTGGCTAGCCACTGGTCGAACCGGGCGATCTCCTTGTTCTGCGCCGCAATGATCTGTTTGGCCATCGCTTTCATCACCGGTGACTTGCCCTGCGCAAGCTCGATCCTTGCCATATCCACACCTTGCTGATGGTGCATCTTCATCATCATCGCGAAGTCTTTGTCGGTGTCGCCAGAGATTGGCATCTTCTGCATGCTGTCCATGCCCATCATCATCGCGTGCTTCATTTCGTCAGAGCCGCTGGTGCCTTGCTGCATGTGCCCTTGGGGCATGCTGGCGGGTGCGCCAGGTGCTGGCGAGGTCTGCGCCTGTGCTGCAGCAGACACGAGGCAGAGCGCCGTCAAGGGAACCAGGAAAAGTGCCCGGACTGATTTGATCATTTCTTGTTTCATAAATTTTTCTTCCAATAGGGAGCGGGGGCTAGCGAGCCATGCTGGCACAGGCGTCAGCGCAGCGCTGACAGGCCTCGGCGCAGCGTTGGCAATGCGCCATCGCGTGCTTGGCGCACTCAGTCGCGCAAGTCTTGCAGACCTGGGCGCAAAGCGAGCACACCGCCTTCACGTGCTCGTCGCCGCGCGCGATCGACGCCGCGGCGAGGCGGCACACATCGGCGCATTCCATGTCCAGCGCAATGCAGCGAACCATGGCTTTGGGGTCCTCCTCCTTCAGGCAAGCGCTGGCGCACTGAAGGCAGGCGGCGGCACATTCGTCGCACGCAAGAAGGCATTCCTTCTCGATCTGACTAAGCATTTCAATCTCCGGTGGTTATCGAACGGTCGGTAGCGCATCGTCGCGCTGTCGGAGTCGGCCGTCTGTGCGCTCGCACACCCAGAACGATGGAAAGAGCAGAGTTCACCCGCAGCGCCAAAGTCTGTGGCCACTGTGGAGCGGTTGGTACAACAACGGCAGACGTTGTGCCACAAATGAATTCCGTCTGGGTCAGGACTGCCAGGCGGCGCTAAAGTTTCGCCTCCCGCTTCTCGCGCTCAGCTGTCGCATGGGCTTCATCCATTTCGGCGAGAACTCGATGTGGATCCGTCGGTTGCTGCATGACCTCTGACTCAGGATCGTGGCGATCCTTGACCATGGGCATATCCTTTCGCAACTCTTCAATCAAATGGATGAGCTTCGTAGTCTTCTGCTCGGTCAAGAGGTTTACTTGGAGATCCAATTGTTCCCGCCGCTCCTCAAGATTGGCGAACCGCTCTTGCCGTATCAAAACTACTGTCGTTGCCAGTATTGACAATAGACTAACAATTCCTTGGAGCCAAAAAAACGGCGGCGGGTCGAACTCCACCATGTGCATCTGTCGCGCACCGATATTGGCGAGGATCCACAGCGTGACAAACGACACAATGCACACGAGAAAAATTGGCCGCGCTACAACATCGCTAATGGCCTCGACAATCCGTTGCGACAAGCTGGCTTTTTTGTGTTCGCGTTTGTAAAACTCAGCGATCGATTCAACATTTTGGGTGATCGGAGTTGGTGCACTAGCAGATTTTTTCATTTTTTTGCCACCTATTCAATCAGCGCGAGAAGCCAATTCACTTGGCTGAGCGAAACTCTGTCAAGCCCATACCTTTCCAGCGTGCCACAAGATGTGACACGCTGTCCGTGCGGCAACACACAAAGGGTGTCGGCATGGATCGAGTCAGCTCTGCGGTGGATATGTCTAGCGCCAAGTCGCGGCCCCAGTCGCAGGGTTGATAAATCAGCGGTCGAGCGACGACCCAGTGCTGGGAACAGGGATTTTTGGCACGCAGTCTCGAAGATATGGCCTCCTACCGTAAAGGCCGCCATAGCTCTCATCTGTGCGATCGCCAGCACATACCTGCGCTTGCGCTATGTGGGACGCCGAACAGACAGAGAAAGAGAGATCCATTAGCCTTATTCTTCTAGATGGCGCAGGTACGGGGCAAGGCTGTGTTCCGGATTTGTAACCACTTGTCACTCCACCAGGAATCACCATGAACACCTGTCCGTCCCTATTCTCCTGCCCACTCGCTCAGCGGAGTCAAGCGTGATCGAGATCCGCAAGGGCCAGGCACCGACCCCCATTGAGCGCGCGGAGTTCAGTGTCCGGTTTCGTGCCTCCTACATCGATCCGGCTTTCCGTGCGGAGGATCAGTCAATTGCCCGTCTTGAAGAGCTTGCATGGGCCGCCTACACCGAGGGCCGCAAGGCCCCGTTCACGCAGAAGGCGGGCCCGGGTTATGCCGACCCGGACTACGACCTGTCCACAGAATGGATTGCCACCAAGCAACGCATTGACGATGCGCAACGGCGCTGGGCGGATCCGTCCGGTGCGTCCCGGGTTTTGCTGATTTGCGGCTCGGCGCGCAACGACGGCACCTGCCCCGGCGAGATATCCAAGTCTTTTCGATTGCTGCAAATCTCCCGCGAAGTGATGGAGCAGGCCGACATCGAGGTCGAT
>JAUSIF010000173.1 GCA_030648135.1 Xanthobacteraceae bacterium | reverse complement strand
CGATCATGGGTGGCGGAACCATCATCGGTGGCGGCGGCATATCTGCCGCTCGCGTGATCTGCGGCGCGAGCGCGGCCATCGCGGCCGCGGCGAGCGCGACGGTCTTGAGGCTGCCCATCTTCCTTATCCTTCCGTTCTTGCGGGGCTCGCCGAAGCAATCCCCCGCCTGTTACCGAAGTTCGGAAGTTGGCAGCGAAAACTTAATGGCCGCTTAACCTTAATTTTTAACCGCGATTGTTCATCGACAACGGTCGGCGAGCGGCACCAACGCCGCAAACATTGGATTTCGCGCGCGCACCCGCGTCGGAATCTTAAGATTGCATTTACGTTTTAGGCAGCGGTCTTGGTCAGCGCCTCGACCACATCGTCGACCACCGCTTCGACGAGATCGCGGTCGGCGCCCTCGCCCATGACCCGAATCACCGGCTCGGTGCCGGAGGGACGGATGACCAGACGGCCCTGGCCGTCGAGTCGCTTCTCCGCGCTCGCGATCGCGGTTTTGACTTTGGCGTCATCGAGCGGCTTGCCGGTCTTGTAGCGCACGTTCTTGAGCACCTGCGGCAGCGGCTCGAAGCGGTGGCAGACCTCCGAGACCGGCCGTTTCGACTTTTTCACGACCGCCAGCACTTGCAGCGCGGCGACGAAGCCGTCGCCGGTGGTGGTGTAATCGGAAAGAATGATGTGGCCCGATTGCTCGCCACCGACATTGCATTCGTGTTTACGCATCTCTTCGAGCACGTAACGATCGCCAACCGGCGTGCGTACGAATTTCAGGCCGAGTTTTTCAAGTCTCCGCTCCAGCCCGAGATTCGACATCACCGTCCCAACGATGACAGGTTTGGCGAGGCGGCCGTCCTCCTTGAAGCTTTCGGCGATGACGGCGAGCAGTTGGTCGCCGTCCACTTCCTTGCCCTTCTCATCGACAATGATGACGCGGTCAGCGTCGCCATCGAGCGCGATGCCAATGTCGGCGCGCATCTCGCGCACTTTGGCGGAGAGCGCTTCCGGAACGGTCGAGCCGCAGTCGCGATTGATGTTGAAGCCGTCGGGCTCGACCCCGATCGGGAAGACTTCGGCGCCGAGCTCCCACAACGCTTCGGGCGCGACCTTGTAGGCGGCGCCATGGGCGCAATCGACAACGACGCGCAGGCCATCGAGCGAGAGATTGCGCGGCAGCGTGCGCTTGGCGAATTCGACATAACGGTCGTGCGCCCCCTCGATGCGCTTGGCGCGACCGAGCGCGGGAGATTTGGCGAGCCGTTTCGACAAGTCGGAATCGATGAGCTTCTCGATCTCACGTTCGATCTCGTCCGAGAGCTTGTAGCCGTCGGGGCCGAACAGCTTGATGCCGTTGTCGTCATAAGGATTGTGCGAGGCCGAGATCATCACGCCAAGATCGCAGCGCATGGAGCGCGTGAGCATGGCGATCGCCGGGGTCGGCATTGGGCCGGTCAGCAAGACATCCATGCCGACCGCGGTGAAGCCCGCGACCAGCGCGTTCTCGATCATGTAGCCGGAAAGCCGCGTGTCCTTGCCGATGATCACCCGGTGGCGATAGTCGCCGCGCAGGAACGTGAGGCCCGCGGCCATGCCCACCTTCAGCGCCAGCTCCGGCGTGATCACGGCGTTCGCCTGCCCGCGGATGCCGTCGGTGCCGAAATGCTTGCGTACCATGTCTTCCCCACCCGTCCGGATATTGGCCGGTTCCCGCCGCGGCGGCGATCTACTTATACGGCGATCTTGGGCCGCCAACCTTCAAAAAATATGAGTTTTGGTTACTTCGTGCCGGACCGCCATAGGCCAGAAAGCGGGCATATCCCGGCGCTCTAAGGCAGGAAGGCAGCTTTCCCCGAGAACGCCCGGCGAGAACCAGTGCAGCTTCTTCCTACGCCGCGGCGGGAAGAACAGCCTAACGATCTTCGACGGACGACCCGATGGCAATCAAACGCCCGCCGGAGTGACGGGCGTTCCTGTTCCAAGCAGAAGAACTCACGTCTGCGGCTGCGGCTCCATCGGGCCGGGCTCCGGGCGCGGGCGGCCTTTGCCGGCGGTCGGCACCGCGGAGGAGCGCGGGGCCGCGGGCTCGATCACGGATTCGCGCGACGGCCGCTTGCCGGCGAGCAGATCCTTGATCTCGTCGCCGGTCAGCGTCTCGAATTCCAGAAGCCCCTTGGCGAGCACCTCCAGGTCGGCACGGCGCTCGGTGATGATCTTATGGGCGAGCTGATAGCCCTCCTCGACGAAGCGCTTGATCTCGGCATCGATCTTCTGGACCGTCGCCTCGGAGATGGTCTGCTGGCGCGACACCGAATAGCCGAGGAAGACCTCCTCCTGGTTCTCGCCATAGGCGACGGCGCCGAGCTCGTCCGAGAGACCCCAGCGCGTCACCATCATGCGGGCGAGCCGGGTCGCCTGCTCGATATCGCTGGCGGCGCCCGAAGTGACCTTGTCGTGACCGAACACGAGCTCCTCGGCGACGCGCCCACCCATCATGATGGCGAGCCGCGAAGTCATCTGCTCCAAGCTCATCGAAAGCTTGTCGCGCTCGGGCAGCTGCATGACCATGCCGAGCGCGCGTCCGCGCGGAATGATGGTCGCCTTGTGCACGGGGTCGGTTGCCGGCACGCTGAGCGCGACGATGGCATGACCGCCCTCGTGATAGGCGGTGAGCATCTTCTCTTCCTCGGTCATCACCAGCGAGCGGCGTTCGGAGCCCATCATCACCTTGTCCTTGGCGTCCTCGAACTCGTGCTGGGTGACCATGCGCTTGTTGCGCCGGGCCGCCATCAGCGCCGCTTCGTTGACCAGATTGGCGAGGTCGGCTCCCGAAAAACCAGGCGTGCCGCGCGCGGTGGTCTTCAGGTTGACGTCGGGAGAGAGCGGCACCTTGCGTACGTGGACTTTCAGAATCTGTTCGCGGCCGACCACATCGGGGTTCGGTACCACCACCTGGCGGTCGAAGCGGCCGGGGCGCAGTAGCGCCGGATCGAGCACGTCGGGACGGTTGGTGGCGGCGATCAGGATGATTCCTTCATTTGCCTCGAAGCCGTCCATCTCGACCAGCAACTGATTGAGCGTCTGCTCGCGCTCGTCGTTGCCGCCGCCCAAGCCGGCGCCGCGATGACGGCCGACCGCATCGATCTCGTCGAC
>JAUSIF010000170.1 GCA_030648135.1 Xanthobacteraceae bacterium | reverse complement strand
GAGGAAAATGCGTCAGCGCACCCGCAAGCTGATCGGCGCGTTCGCGCTCGTCGGGCTCGTCGTCGGCTGGCCGCTCATCGTTGCGGTGCTGGCGCAGGGGCGGCTCGCGAGCCTGACGACGGGGGCACAGGCCGCGGCCTTCGTCGGGCTCGGCCTCATCTGGGTGATCCCGGCCGGGCTCCTCATCCGCTGGATGCAGCGCGCCGATTCCGAGGAAGGGTGAGGCTCAGGCGGCGTCGACGCGGCGAAAGCCGTTCACCAGCGCGAGCGGCACTCCCGACATCAGCACGTCCACATAACGCAACGCCTGGAACTGGCCATTGAGCGAAATGCGCGGAAGCGCGGTCAGATGCTCGCGGTGCTGGGGGAATAGCACGCCGGGCCGCGTCGTCACCGCGGTCTTGAAGCCGAGTTCGGCCGCAAGCGCGAACTCGCGCGGGCCGGCGGAAGTGGGATCCCCATACGGATAGGCGAAATGTTCGAGCCGGCGGCCGAGCGAGGCTTCGATCACCTCGGCGCTGCGCTTCATCTCGGCCCGCGCCACATCGGCCGGCCATTTGCGCAGGATTATGTGATTGACGCTGTGCGCCCCGATGGTGACCAGCGCATCCTCGGCCATGGTCGCGATTTCCGACCAATTCATGCACAGATCGCGGCAGGGCTCCTTCACATCGACCCCGTAGCGGGCACACAGGTCGCGCATGATGCGCCTGAGCTCGCCTTCGTCCTCGAGTCCGCGCAGCCACCAATAGATTTCGGCGAAGGCCTTGCTCTTGCTCGCGCTGTCGACACAATTGATGAAACGCGACACGCCGTCGACCTCCAGGACCAAACGGTTGGTCTTGGCGATCACCCGTTCGAGCGCGACCCACCACAATTCTCCGAGCCGGTCGGGAAAGCTGGTGGCGATATAGAGCGTGCACGGCACCTGCTGCCGCTTCAGGATCGGCCAGGCATGCTCGAGATTGTCGCGATAGCCGTCGTCCAACGTGAAGGCGACGAAATGGCGGCTGAAGTCCCGTTCGGTGAGCCGCCGGTGCACTTCGTCCATGCTGACGAGATCGACGCCGTTGCGGAGCAGATGCAGGATGACCCGGTCGAGAAAATCGGGCTCGATCTCGAGCATCCGGTTGGGCTGGAACGCCCCGTTGCGCGGCGGCCGTACGTGGTGCAGCGTGAAGATCGCTCCCACCCCGCCGAAGACCGGGCGCAGCGCGTGGTGCGCGCCGGAAAAATAGAGCGTCTCCAGGCCGGCACGATACGCAGCGTAACGAAAATTGGCCATCGACGCCCCATTCGGCCATTGAATGATTCAGCCGTTATTAGCACTCAAATCGTGAAGATTCTTTGCTGGCCGCCTGCAAATCGATTAGCCCGCCATGTTTAATTCCCGCGCACGGGAGCAAGCAGACGCGAATTTTTCGCGGCAGCGATTCCGCGCTTCCACCGCGCCGTCAGGCGGCGGCGCGGTCGGGCGAGGTACCGGGCGGCGCCGCATCCGGACCGGCCGCGACCACCATCACATTGGCAAAACCCTTGGCGGCGAGCGCATCGGAGGCGGCCGCCCCGGTACCCTCTCCGCCTTCGGCTACCACCAGCACCACCGCGCAGGCGAAGCGCGCGAGCCGCTCCTCGCCGGCAAGATGCCCGAGCGCGGGTGCCGCCACGATCACGTGATCATAGGTCTGCGACAAGGCGCCCAGCACGATCGAAAGCTTCTCGGCGGAAAGCAGCGCTGCGCTGTCGCGCACGCCGCGGCCGACCGCGATGACGTGGATGCGCGAGGCCCGGTCGCGATGGATCACCTCGCCGAAGTTGGCGACGCCGGACAGAAGATCGGCGAGGCCCGGCGCGCGTGGATCGGATATGAGCCCGGCCGCGGGCGCCGCCGCCACGTCGAGATCGAGAAACAGCACGCGCGCTCCCTGCGCGGCGAGCTCACGGGCTAGCTCGACCGCCACATGCGGCGAAGGCTCGTCGCTGCCCACGCGTCCGACCACGACGATGCCGCGGCCGAGGCCGCGCACATGGTCGGCGAGCGCGTCCGGCAGCCGCTCCCTCGCCTTGGCGAACGTTTCTGTTGCTCTCGCGGCGCCGATCCGGGAAGCGCGCGCTGGCGGCGCGATCGGGCCCGGCCTTACGCGCGCGAGCATGTCCGCCTCGGCGCCAGGATCGCCCTTGAGCAATTCGCCCATGGCGATGAAGGTGACCGCGAACATGAACGTCGCCAGCGTCGCCAAGAGCACGATCGGGATCTTCTTTGGAAAATAGGGGGTCGAGGCCGCCACCGCCCGCGACACGATGCGCGCGTCCGGCTGCACCGCGTCGGGGGTCTCGCGCGCGGTCGCGTCGCGATAGCGCGATAGATAAGATTCCAACAGATCGCGCTGGGCCTTGGCTTCGCGCTCGAGCGCGCGCAACTGCACGTCCTGTTCGCCGAGCGAGGAAGCCTGCCGCTTCATCTGGTCGAGGCTCACCACCAGCGTCTCCACCCGCGCGCCGGTGATGCGGGCGTCGTTCTCGAAGCTGCGCACGAGCTTCTCGGCTTCGGTGCGGGTTTGCTCTTCCAGATCGCCGATCTGTGCCCTCAGCTCCTTGATGCGGGGATGCTGGGAGAGCAGCGTCGAGGACTGCTCGGCCAGCTGCGCGCGCAGCGTCACGCGCTGCTCGTTCAGGCGGCGGATCAATTCCGAATTCAGGATGTCGGAGGCCTCGATCGGTTTTCCCGTGCGCAGCATTTCACGGATCGAACGGGCCTTCGATTCGGCCTCCGCCTTCTGCGAGCGGGCAATCACGAGCTGGGAATTCAGCTCGCCCAGCTGCTGCGAGCTCAGCGAATTGTTGTTGTTGCCGACATAGAGGTTCGATTTGCCGCGGAATTCCTCGACCCGCGCCTCGGCTTCGGCGACCTTGCCGCGCAGCCGCTCGATCTCGCCCGCGAGCCACTGGATCGCCTGGCGCATCGCTTCTTGCTTGGCCGTCTGCTGAACCCCGAGATAGCCTTCGGCGACCGCATTGGCGACGCCGGCGGCGAGGTCGGGGTCCTTGGACTGGAAATCGATCGCGAACAGCCGCGACTTTTCGAGCTGATAGACCGAGAGCCGGTCGTAATAGCGCTCCAGCACCCGCTCCTCGATGGTCATGCGCGAGGGATCGCGCGCGAGCCCGATCAGGCTCAGCACCTGGCCGAGCAACGAGCCGTCGGCTTCCGGGTTGAATTCCGGCCGCTCCGCGAGCTTCAGGTCGCGTACGACCTTGCGCGCCAGATCGCGCGACTGGGCGAGCTGCACCTGGCTCTGCACCGCCTCGGGGTCGAGCAGCGGGCGATCGCGCTCGACATTGCGATCTCCCTCGGGACGGTTATAGACGGTTTCGCGATTCTCGATGATGATGCGCGTCTCGGAGCGGTAACGCGGGGTCACCACATTGACCGCGACGACGCTCGCGACGGCGACGAACAGCGTGGGGATGATGACCCAGCGTTTCCGGCGCCATACCGCGCGGGCGAGCGCGGAGAAGTCGAGTTGCCCTTCGATCGGCTCCATCGGAATGACGGCGTCCGCAACGGACGCAGGCTCGCGACGCATAAGCTCAACTCCACGCAACGGAACCGTAACGTCACGCCACGGAACCGTCGCTCATAAGAAATCATTAAGGTTGCCATCGCGTTAATTGCGGCGGCGGCGCCCACGGAGCGCACAGACCCGCGCCGCGCCGATGCTCAAGACGAACACGCTCGCGGGCGGCGCCTTCGGTCGAATTTCCAAAGCGGACCAAGGCCATAAGTCGGCCCACGGATAACCATACCAACGCTTTGTTGAGGTTTCGGAGCCAAGCTCGGATTAGAAACAGTCTCCACAGAGCGGCTTCCCATCATGACCCCGGTGCAGGGTGCGGTTATTCACGCCTACCAAGATCGCCGGCACGACGCCGCGCCGGTGCCGGCCAGCGCCAGCCTCGAGCTGTCGAGCGCCGCCGCACCCGGTCTCCACCTCACCGTCTATGACAATCTGAACGCGGCCGAGCAGCTTTGGCGCAGGTTCGAGCCGCACACCGACTGCACCATCTTCCAGACTTTCGATTATCTCGCGGCGTGGCAGCGGCACATCGGCGCGCGGGAAAATATCGCGCCCGCGATCGTGGTCGGCCGGCGCGCGGGCGGAGAGATTTTGTTTCTGCTTCCGCTCGCTGTGTACGATGACGGATGGGTCCGCCGCCTGATCTGGCTCGGCCAGGATTTGTGCGACTATCTCGCGCCCTTGCTCGCCGCCAATTTTTCGCGCTCGATCGGCGCCGGAAAATTCGCCGCCTTGTGGCAGGAGATCGGAATGCTCCTGCAAAAGAACCCGCGGTTGCGGCACGATTTGGTCGAACTTCGCAAGATGCCCGGGCTGATGGGCGCGCAGACGAACCCGTTCCTGCAGCTTTCCGTCCTGCTGCATTCGAGCGGAGCCCACCTCGCGAAGTTGCGGGGCGACTGGGAGAGTTTCTATGCCGGCAAGCGCTCGTCGGCGACGCGCCGGCGCGATCGCAGCAAGCGCAAGCATCTCGCCGAGCACGGCGAAATCCGGATGCTGACGCCCACCGACGACGGCGAGATCATCCGCACGATCGAGACCCTGATCCGCCAGAAATCCCACGCCTTCGCTCGCATGGGAGCCGCCAACCTGTTCGCGCGGCCGGGGGTTCGGGAATTCTATTTCGATCTCGCCACCAATCCGCGCACGCGCGAGCACGTTCACGTCAGCCGGCTCGAGATCGGAGCGACCCCGGCCTCCACCAATCTCGGCTTCCAGTACCGCGGCCGCTATTATTACGTGCTCGCGAGCTACGACGACGGCGAGATCTCGCGTTTCGGACCGGGCGCCGCACATCTGCGCGATCTGATGCAGCGCGCCTGCGAGCTCGGCCTCGGCGAATTCGATTTCACCGTCGGGGACGAGAGCTACAAATACGAGTGGTCCGACACCCAGACCAGGCTCTACGACCACCTGGCGGCGGTAACGGCGCGCGCTATTCCGGTGGTGATGCTGTTGCGCGTGCTGTCCTGGGCGAAGCGTACGATCAAACGGACGGCCCTCCTATGGCGCGCCTATCGCGGCCTGCGTGCCGCGATCGCATCGCTCACCCATGCCCGCGCCCGCGCGGGACGCTGATCCGGCTGAATTCCCGCGATCCGCGGCGTTTGCGAAACTCCCCTACCCGCCCGATCGCCCGGGCCTTGAGCCGGCGGGCTCCTCCGTCGCGGACCCCGGCTCTCTTGGTCCCGTGGATATTCGTGTAAGCTGACCGGGCTGGTCTAAAATCTTTGGCAAGGGGGCGCGCTTGGAACCGGTCGAAGTCGGAATCATAGGTACGGGATGGTGCGGCGGCATCCGCGCGGAAACGTTGTCGCGCTCCGCTCTGGTCGACAAATTGCACATCTGCGAGATCCGGCCCGACCGTCTGGCCGAGGTGCAGAAGCTCACCAACCCGGCGACGGCGACCCTCGATTATCAGGACTTCATCAAGAACCGGAACATCAAGGTCGTCTATATCTGCACGACGCCGGAGCAGACGCATTTTTCGATCACGCGCGACTGTCTCAAGGCCGGCAAGCACGTCCTCCTGGAAAAGCCGATCGCGATGGAGCTATGGGAAGCGGACGAGCTGATCACGCTGGCCAAGCGCGGCGGGCTGAAATTCACCATCGGCTATTCGCAGCGTTTCAATACCAAGTTCGCTTTCGCCAAGAAGAAGATTACCGACGGCACGCTCGGCAAGCCGGTCTCCGCCATGGTGAGCCGGCACCTTTCACGTACCCTCGGCAAGAAGATCGCCAGCCGCGTGAAGCTGTCGCCGGTGGTGATGGAATCGACCCACGATCTCGATTTCGTGTTTTGGCTGCTTGAGCCGGCCAAGCCCGTGCGCGTCTATTCGCAGGGCTCCTACGGCTACATGCAGCCGGTCAACGGCTCCTACGACGTCATGTGGTCGATCGTGACCATGGACAACGGCATGGTCGTCACCATCGGCGGGGGCTGGAACCTGCCGCCGGGCTATCCAAACTATTGTACCACCTGGGTCGAGATTCTCGGCACCGAAGGCGCGCTGATCCTCGACGACACCCACCGCGACAATTGGCTCAACACGGTGTCGGAAGGAACGCGGTTTCCGATGTCGACCATGCCAGGCGAGCAAGTGGATCATGTGTTCGCCGGCCAGATGGGACCGGAGACCATCCACTTCCTCGAAGCCTGCATCATGAATCGCCCGGTGATGGTGACGCCGGAAAGCGCGCGCATGGTGATGGAGACTTACACCGCCGCCGATCTTTCGGCCGCGCTCAACGAGCCGGTCGACCTGCCGCTCTCCAACGAGGCGCTCGCCGCCATCGCCGCCGGAGGCAAACGGTGAAGAAATCGGCGAAGGGCATAGGGCTCGCCATCGTCGGCGGTGGCCGCGTCGGCCTATTCCGGGGCGAGGTGGCGGCGCGGCACATGGCGGTCGAGTGGATCGGCCTGGCCGAGAAGAACCCGGCCCGCGCCAAGGAGGTCGCCGCCAAGATCGGCGCCGATTTCGTGACCGCGGATCATCGCGAGCTCATCCGCCGCCCGGAAGTGACCGCCGCCATCATCGCCACCGACGAGCATCTGCATGTCGATCCGATCATGGCGGGCGTCGAGCGCGGCATCCCGATGCTGATCGAGAAGCCGCTGGCGACCGATCTGGCTCAATCGGCGCGCGTGCTGAAGGCGATCGAGCGGGCCAAGATCGACGCCGTCGTCGGCTACACCCAGCGTTTCCGCCGCAAATGGCTCGGCGCCAAGGAGAAGGTGCGCACCGGCGCGCTCGGCGACGTCACCCTCGTCAGCTCGCGCGCGTTCATGAACCGGCTGGTCGCGATCGACAACTACCAGCGCACCGACGCGCCGGAGACGATCTCACCCATGGTGATCTCCGGCACCCATGCGCTCGATATCGTGATGTGGTACCTCGAAAAGAAGACCCCGGTCGAATGCTACGCGCGCTCGATCGACAAGGTGCTCGGGCCCCTATACCGCGGCATTGACGCCACCGCCGGCATGATCATGTTCGGCGACGGCACCGTCTATCATCTGAACATTTCCTGGGCGCTGCCGGTGACCTGGCCGGGAGCGGTCTACAGCCTCGAAGTCGGCATCGTCGGCACCGAAGGCGTGCTCACCATCGACGATACCCACCGCGACATCGTGCTGGCGGTCTCCGCCCCGCAATCCGAGGGCTATCATCCCGACCAACGCCGCCTGGTCGATTTCATGGGCAGCTATCCGCCCGGCGACATGGCGCTGGGCGAGCTGCGCGGGCCGATGCGGGAGGAGACGGATTCCTGGTTGAACCGTGTCGCCATGGGCCACGCGACGCAACACGCCACCGCCGCCGAGGCGCACAATCGACTGATGCTGACCAAGGCGCTCGACCTCTCCGCGAAACTCAAGCAAGCTGTGCCGCTGCCGTTGCAGCCGCAGGAATTGGGACGGGAATGGAAATATGCGTAACGGAGCGAGACTCTAATCGGGAGGAAACAATGAACATGTCCATGACAACGCGCCGTGCGCTGCTCGGCGCAGCGCTAAGTCTAGCGATCGGAATGACCGGCATTAGCGCGGCCGTGGCGCAGGGTACTTCGAACTATCCGAACCAGCCGATCCGCGTGATCGTGCCGTTCGCGCCGGGCGGGGCCTCCGACTTCGCCGCGCGCCTCATCCAGCCGGGGATGGCGCAATCCCTCGGCCAGCAGATCGTGATCGAGAACCGGGCCGGCGCCGCCGGCAACGTCGGCATGGACGTGGCCGCACGCGCCGCGCCCGACGGCTACACCATCTACCTCGGTAATGTGGGAACCGTCTCGATCAATCCGAGCCTGTACGCGGATCTCACGGTCAAGCCGGACAAGGACTTCATCCCGGTGTCGATCGTGGCCGATACGCCGGGAATCATGATCGCAAATCCCAAGTTCCCGCCCAACAGCGTGAAGGAGCTGGTCGCATACGTGAAGGCGCGTCAGGGCAAGGTCAACTTCGCCTCGCCGGGAAGCGGCAGCCTCAATCGGCTGGAGATGGAAGTGTTTCGGCGCGATGCCGGCCTCGATATGACCCACGTTCCCTATAAGGGCGGCGCCGGTCCGGCCGTTGCCGACATCATCGGCGGCCATGTCGAGCTCATGTTCAGCACGATCTCGTCCGCCATCCAGCACGTGAAGGACGGCCGCCTGAAAGCCTTGGCGGTCACCACCAAGGAACGCGTTCCCTCGCTGCCGAACGTTCCGACCATGCTGGAACAGGGCTACCCCAACAACGTCAGCAGCTCGTGGCAGGGAGTTCTGGTCCCGGCCGGCACGCCGCGTCCGATCGTCGAGAAGATTCATGCGGCGGTCGTCCACGCCATGTCCGACGCCAAGGTTCGTGAACGCTTCATGGAGTCGGGCGTGATCCCGGTGACGAGCAAATCGCCGGAGGAGTTCAAGGCCTACATCGCCGCCGAAACCAAGAAGTGGGGCGACGTGATCAAGTCGACAGGCGCCAAGCCCGAATGAACGAGCCGCCCCGGGAAACCGGGGCGGTTCGGGGGCTCGTTGCGGCGCGGACGGTTGCGTGCTTTCGAGCGACGGGACTGGCGGGAAAATCATGCGAATCCGTCTCTCGACCGATTTTCTGACCGGCCTCTTGTTTCTCGCCCTCGGGGGGTTCGCGATCATCTATGGCTCGCGTTATCCGATCGGCACCGCATCGCGCATGGGGCCGGGCTATTTCCCGTTGCTGGTGAGCTCGGGACTGGTGTTGCTCGGCAGCGTGCTCGTCGTCCGCTCCTTCTTCCTCGGCGGCGACGAGGTCGAGGCCATCAATCCGAGGCCGCTGTTCTTCGTCTTGATCGGAACGCTCGCCTTCGGGCTCTTGATCGAGCACAGCGGCTTCGTGCTCGCCGGCATTTTCGTGGTGTTCGCGTCCCGGCTCGCCGACCGCGACTTCCGCCTGCTCGAGGTCTCCGTTCTGGCGGCTGGCCTGGTGGCGTTCATCGCCGGACTCTTCCGCTTCGGCCTCGGCCTGTCTCTGAAGCTATTGCCGTTCTGACGCGGGGCGGCGATGGACATTTTCAGCAACCTCGCCCTCGGCTTCTCGGTCGCGCTCGCGCCGGCCAACCTGCTCTACGGCTTTCTCGGCGTGCTGCTCGGCACCATCATCGGGGTGCTGCCGGGGCTCGGACCGGTGGCGACGATCTCGATCCTGCTGCCGGTGACTTTCACTTTGCCGCCGCAGGCGGCGATGATCATGCTGGCCGGGATCTATTACGGCGCGCAGTACGGCGGCTCGACCACGGCGATCCTGGTGAACCTGCCGGGAGAATCGTCCTCGGTCGTCACCAGCATCGACGGCTATCAGATGGCGCGCCAGGGCAAGGCCGGCTTGGCGCTCGCGACCGCGGCGCTGGCGTCATTCCTCGCCGGCACCTTCGCCACCTTCGTGATCGCCCTTGCCGCCCCAGTGCTCGCCGAGATGGCGCTCAAATTCGGTCCGGCCGATTATTTTTCGCTGATGGTCTTCGGGCTGGTGGCGGCGGTGATCCTGGCCCACGGCTCGGT
>JAUSIF010000165.1 GCA_030648135.1 Xanthobacteraceae bacterium | reverse complement strand
CTTGAACACCTGGATCATGTTGACGTCGATGAAGTCGCAACCAAGCTTCTGCCCGGCGACACCATGGCGCTTCATCTCCTCGAGGACGGCGTTGGTGAACTTGGTCACCTGCTGGGTCGAGGCCGGGCCGGCGGCGCCCTTGATCCAGGCGAAGGAGTGACGAATGTTTTCCTTCGGCAGCCAGGGCGAATGGCGCTCGACCTGCATGCCGATATCGCCCTGCTCGAACAACACCGGCCGCCCGTCGCCGCAAAGCATGGCGTAGCGCAGGCCAGGCTTGAGCCGGCACCAGCCCGGCGTCAGCGTGCCGGTGATGTAGCGGCAGTTTTCATCGTACATGCACAGCAAGGCGCCGAGACCGTGCTTCTTCATCATCTGACGCGCCCGCTCGATGCGGTATTCGCGCAGCCGGTCCCAGTTGACCCGCTGCTGCCAATCCATTCCGACGATGCCGAAATTTGCGGTGCCCATGGACGCCTCCCGATTGCGCGTGCCGGTTCTTGCCACCCTCATCGGCGGCCTGCGCCTGGCGATGACGGATGCAAGTCTCGCACAAGCGCTTCGTTGCCGGATGGTAGTCGGATGGTACCCGCAGCGAAAATAATATATTATGCCTTAGAGCATCAGGATTTCTAATGGTAGACACCACGCTGCGGCAGATCCGCGCCATCATTGCCGTCTGCGAAGAAGGCTCGTTCACGCGGGCGGCAAAACGGGAGAACGCGACCCAGTCCGGCATTTCGCAGCACATCTCCGCGGTCGAGCGCGCCATGGGTGTGCGGCTGTTCGATCGCTCCACCAGCGGCGTCCGGCCGACGCCCGCCGGGATGCGCTATTATCGCCGCTGCGTCGAGGCAGTCGCCACGCTCAGCGCCGCCGCCGAAGAGATGCGCGCCCTCGCCGGCCGGGTAAGCGGCAATTTACGGATCGGACTGATGCCGACTTTCACGCGGGCCGCGCTGGCGCCGGCCCTCAAGGATTACGTGCGCGAACACCCCGACGTGAAATTGCGCATTGTTGAAGGCTATAGCGGCGTGCTCACGGAGATGGTGTTCGAGGAAGAGCTCGATTTCGCAGTCGTTCCGACCTTCGAGGGCCGCGTCGGATTGAAGTCGCGATTGCTCGCGCGCGACCGCGAGATGCTGATCTCGGGGAAAAACCGCGGTTTCAAGCCGCTCGCTCCGGTGCGGCTTGCCGACGTGTTGCCGCTCAAGCTCGTCGCGCCGGGGTTGCACAATATCCGCCGGCGCAATCTCGAAACCTATTTCGAGACCAATGGCATCCAGATCGAAGATCTCATCGAGATGGACGCCATGATCGGCACGCTGGAGTTCGTCGCACAATCCTATTGGGTCACGATTCTTCCCGCCCTTATTTGCGTATATGACCTTGGCAAGGGTGATCTGGTCGTCAATCCGATCGTCGACCCGCCGCTCTATGCCGAGTTCGTGGTGATCGAACCGGCGCGCCGGACACTCAGCGTCCAGGCCCAACTCTTTCTCGAATGCCTCAAAGCCGAAGTCGAGCGCATCCGCGAAGTCTGGTCTCGCGCCGGCCTGAAGCTCGAGACGGCGTGAAGGGCCCCCGCCAACATTTTTACCCGAGCCGATCCGGCTGGCGCTGGATTCACTGCGTCCGATACCGTACACGATCGCACCCGGTCGAACCGAGGACGATGAATGCCCCGATTGCCCGATCTCACCTATGATCGTCTCTCTCCCGCACAACGCAAGGTCCATGACGCAATCGTCGCGGGACCGCGCGGCCGGGTCGAGGGACCCTTGAAGGTATGGCTGATGAGCCCGGAACTCACCGAACACGCCCAGGAACTCGGTGCCTTCTGCCGCTACGGCACAAGCCTACCGAAGCGGCTCTCGGAGCTTGCCATTCTGATCACCGGCGCATTCTGGAAAGCGGGCTTCGAATGGCACGTCCATGCGCCGATCGGCGTCGAAGTCGGGCTCGCCCGCAAAGTTATCGAGGCGATCCGCACCGGCAAGAAGCCCGGCTTCCAGCGCGTCGACGAAGCGGCCTTGTACGACTTCGCGCGGGAGCTTCTCGAAACCCGCCGTGTCTCGGAGACCATCTATCAGCGAGCCGTGGCGGAGCTCGGCGCGCTTGGCGTAGTCGAACTCGTCGGCATTCTCGGCTATTACGGACTGATCTCGATGACCATCACGGCGTTCGAGGTGCCGATTCCGAACGGCGCGCCGGAGCCGTTTTCTGATTAGTTCCATCGGGGGAGCGGAAGAATGAGCGCAGCAAGCAGCAAAGGCGCCGTCGGCATCGTCGGTTTGGGGATCATGGGGGGCGCGATCGCGCGCAATCTCGCCGCGGCCGGCTGGAGCGTCACAGGCTATGATATCGAGACCGGACGTTGCCGCGAGCTCGCCGTGGCGGGGGTCGACATCGCCAAGGACGCTGGCGAGCTTGCCGGCCGGGTGCCGACCATTCTCACCAGTCTTCCGCATCCCGACGCGCTCGAGGTCACGGCGCGCGCGATCATCGCGGCCGAGGTATCGCGGCGGGTCGTGGTCGAGATGAGCACCTTCGCACTCGACGACAAAATGAAAGCCGAAAATATCCTCCGCAAGGCGGGTCATGTCTTGCTCGACAGTCCACTCAGCGGCACCGGGTCGCAAGCCAAGGTCAAGGACCTCGTGGTCTATGCCAGCGGCGATTCCGCGAGCATTGCGGCGCTGAAACCTCTGTTCGCCGATTTCGCCCGCGAGGCTCACGATCTCGGCACGTTCGGCAATGGCACCCGCATGAAATTCGTGGCCAACCTCCTGGTCGCGATCAACAACGTGGCGACGGCGGAGGCTTTCGTGCTCGGCATGAAGGCCGGTCTCGATCCGCACAAGATCTTCGAGTTGGTGAAAACCGGAGCCGGCAATTCCCGTGTATTCGAGTTGCGCGGCCCGATGATGGCGGAGAACCGTTATGACGGCGACAACGTCACCATGAAGGTCTCGACCTGGCAGAAGGACATGGCGGTCATCGGCGACTTCGCCGCGAAACTCGGTTGTCCGACGCCGCTGTTCAATGCGACCAAGCCGGTCTATGCGGCGGCATTGTCGAACGGCCATGAAGCCGACGATACCGCGTCCGTTTGCGCTGTACTCGAGAAAATGGCCGGCCTGAAACG
>JAUSIF010000164.1 GCA_030648135.1 Xanthobacteraceae bacterium | reverse complement strand
GAGCCAGCGCGCCGCTTCGGCAGGATCCTTCGGAACGCCGTGGCCTTCCTTGTAAAGAATCGCGAGCGCGTGCTGGGCATCGCCGAGATCGCGTTCGGCCGCGACCTGGAACCAGCGGGCGGCGGCAGCGAAGTCCTGCTCGAACACCTGTCCTTCGAGATAGATCAGCGCGAGATTGTAGGCCGCCGGTGGATTTCCGCGTTCGGCGGCGGCGGTGAACATACGGGCGGCTTGGTCGCGGTCCTTTTTGACTCCGCGTCCCTGCAAATAAAGCAGGCCGAGCTCGAACATGGCCTCGCGGTCGCCGCGATCAGCGGCCAGGCGATACCAATCGGCCGCACGCTTGTCGTCCGGCTTCACCCCGAGGCCGTTGGCATAGAGATCGCCGAGCAGGGTCATCGCCTTGGGATCCTTGTTCTCCTCGACCTGGCGCGTCGCTTCGGCGAAGGCGGCGAGATAGAGACCGCGCTGGTAGGCGCCATAGGCGAGATCGGCCTCGGCAGGCGATACCGGTTTCTGAATGGACTTGGTCGTGGATTTCGTCGCTGGCTTAACGCCGGGCTGTTTCTGCTGCGCGCCCGCCGCGCCGGCCGCGGCGACGACCAGACCGCAGACGGCAAGCGCGATCAGTCGGCGGAACAAAATCATTGCACCGGCTCTGCGGCACCGAGACGGAGAGTTGCCGCGGCGAGTGCGGCCGAGGGGCCCTCGGGCGCATTCCAGATCACTTCATCGCCGAGGGCAATGAAGTCGGCGCCCGCTTGTACAAGGGCTGGGATCTCGTCGATACGGCCGGCAAAAGCGACACAGGGAATTTCGAACAGTTCCGCCCACCAGGTGACGCGTTCGATCAGCGCCGGCAAGCCGGTCCGCCGTCCATCCACATCCGGCTCGCCGAACATCACATAATCGGCGCCGCCCTCGGCCGCGACCATGGCGTCGTGACGTAGGGCGAGGCCGCCCGTGCCGACGATGCGGCTCGGCGTAACGGTCGAGCGCGCGGATTGGACCGCAGTGGCGTTCGCAACATGGACGCCGTCTGCCGCGGCCGCGGCCACGAGATGAATGAGACCGCCGAACAGGAGGGCGGCGCCGGTCGCTTGTGCCTCCGGCACGAGCACGCGCGCACGGGCGAGCAGTTCGCTGTCGCCGGCGGGGACGAGGCGGAGAACGACGGCCGCCACATCGCCGGCGCGGCAGGCCGCGGCGAGTTTGGGTGCGAAGCTCGCCGCATCCTCGATCGCAGGGGTCACCAGGACAAAACGCGGCCCCACCCGTTCCGGTTTGCTATGGCGTCGATCCATGATCAGACCGATGGCGCGGGATGGCGGCGAAACCGGGGCTAAAGAACAACCCTCCCCCGCCGCGGGGAAGCGGTGAAAATCACGCCGCCTTCTTCTCCAGTTCCGCTTTCCATTGGCCGAGCGTCGCCAGCCCGTTCATGCGGGCGCGGTGGGAAAACGCGCGCTGGGCGGCGGCGACGTTCTCGCTCTTGCCGGACCAGGCCTTTTGCGGCGCCGCCTGCAAGGCACGGCCGTAGGAAAAGGTGAGCCTCCAGGGCAACCCCTTGATCCGGTTCATGGCGTCGAGATGGGCGGTCGCCCCCTCGTCCGACTGGCCGCCAGAGAGAAAGGCGATGCCGGGCACCGCAGCGGGCACACAGGCCTTCAGCACGCGGACGGTCTTCTCCGCGACTTCCTCCACCGTGGCGCGCTTTGCGCATTTCTTGCCGGGCACGATCATGTTGGGCTTCAGCACCGTGCCCTCAAGCTTCACATGCGCCTCGTCAAGCTCGGCATAGAGCGTCTTCAGCACCCATTCGGTGACTTCGTAGCAGCGGCCGGTGTCGTGATCGCCGTCCATCAGCACTTCGGGCTCGACGATCGGGACGATGCTTTCCTCCTGGCAGAGCGCGGCATAGCGCGCGAGCGCGTGCATGTTGGCCTTGATGCAGTTCGCGGTAGGAATGCCGGCGCCGATGTCGATGACCGCGCGCCACTTGGCAAACTTGGCGCCGAGCCCGCGATATTCGATCAGGCGCTCGCGCAAACCATCGAGGCCTTCGGTAATGACTTCGCCGGGCGAGAAGGCGAGCGGCTTCGTCCCCTTGTCGACCTTGATGCCGGGAATGGCGCCGGTCGCCGCGATCAGCTTCGTGAGCGGGGTGCCGTCCTTCGCGTTCTGGCGGATGGTCTCGTCAAACAGGATCACGCCGGAGATGTGGTTCTTCATCGCCTCGCTCGATCGGAATAGAAGCTCGCGATAGTCGCGCCGGCTGTCGGCGGTGGATTCCACGCCGATCGCATCGAAGCGCTTCTTGATGGTGCCGGTGCTCTCGTCGGCGGCGAGAATGCCCTTGCCGGACGCGACCATGGCGAGCGCGACCTTATGGAGCTCAGCGAGGTTCATCGGACCCTCCTTCTTGATTCTCAGCCGGGTTGTCCAATCGCAAATTATAACCGGCTCCGCTTCCGAGCGGGAGATCTTCTTACCTTACCCGCAGCGCCTCGACCCCCGGCAAGGGCTTTCCTTCCAGCCATTCGAGGAAGGCTCCGCCCGCCGTCGAG
>JAUSIF010000150.1 GCA_030648135.1 Xanthobacteraceae bacterium | reverse complement strand
GTCGAGCACATGGGTATAGATCTGCGTGGTCGAGACGTCGGCATGGCCCAAGAGCTCCTGGACGATGCGGAGATCGGCACCGTTCGCGAGCAAATGGCTGGCGAAGGCGTGCCGCAGCACATGCGGGCTGAGTTTGCGCGGTTCCACGCCAGCGGAGGCCGCGAGCACCTTCAGCTCCCGTGCCACGTGCTGGCGCGTCACGTGACCACTCTCGCCGAAGGAGGGAAACAGCCAGCGGGTGTCCGCCGCCCCCGCCTCCTCGCGCAACGCGAGATAGCGCTGCATCATGCGCCGCGCCGCCTCCCCGAGCGGTACCAGCCGTTCCTTGCCGCCCTTGCCGCGCACGGTGAGGGTTTCGCTCTCGGCATGCGCCGCGGTCGCGGGCAATGCGACCAGTTCGGAGACGCGCAGTCCGGTCGCATAGAGCACTTCGAGCACGGCGGCGAGGCGCGCGGCGCGCAGGCGCTCCGCCGTAGTGGCGCCGGGCGCGTCTACCGCCGCGTAGGCGGCAGCGATGAGACAGGTGACCTCTTCGAGCGAGAGCACCTTGGGCAGCGGCCGGCCGCGCCGGGGTCCCTCCAGCACGGCGGCGGGATCGTCCTTGCGCCGGCCTTCCACATAGAGAAAGCGGTGCAGCTGACGGATCGCCGAGAGGCGCCGTGCCACCGAGGCGGCGGCGAGATGGCGGCGGGCGAGCTTGGCGAGATAGGAGCGGACATCTTCGGTGCCAGCGCCGCCGATGTCATTGCCGCCGCCCGCGAGGAAGGCGGCGTAGTCCTCGAGGTCGCGCCGGTAGGCGTCGAGCGTGTTGCGGCTCGCCCCCCGCTCGGTCGCCATCATGTCGAGGAAGAGGTCGATGAAGCTGCCCGGTTGCGTTCGCGCCATGCGTATCGCCGTCATCGCCCGAGCTTGTCCTGGGGAATGGTGACTGTGATCTCGCGCGGCGGCGGCGCGGCCAGATTGGCCAGCGACCACAGACCGGCAAACACCGCTCCGGCGAGCAAGGCCACCACGACCAGGAATTTCATCAGGGTCGGCATTACGGTTCCCCGATTCGGTTCCGCCGTTCGCGCCGGACTAGGCGAGTTTGCCCGCCGATGGCAAGCGATGGCTCGGAATCCGCTTGGAAGCTGCTTTATCGGCGAGATTTCAGTGCCCATGAGCCGCTTTTGCCGGCATTGCCCGCTTGAGCGTATTGTAGGCTCCGCCGCGATATGGAAACGACGGGCGAAACCCTATGGACAGCGCGACCACGGAAAAGCTGAGCGAGAAAACCGCCGAAGCGCTGCGCACGCGCTTGGGTCCGCGCTCGGTCGTGCTCGTCGGCATGCCCGGCTCCGGCAAGACCTCGATCGGCCGCAGGCTTGCCCAACGGCTGAGACTCCCCTTCATCGACGCCGATAGCGAGATCGAGACCGCCGCCGGCATGTCGATCGCGGACATCTTCGCCAAGCACGGCGAGCCTTATTTCCGCGACGGCGAGGTGCGGGTGATCGCCCGGCTGCTCGAGAGTGGACCGGCGGTGATCGCGACCGGCGGTGGCGCTTTCATGAATTCGGATACGCGCGCGCTGGTGCGCGATCGCGGCATCTCGGTCTGGCTCAAGACCGACATCGCCCTCTTGTTGCGGCGGGTAAAGCGCAAGGGCGATCGGCCGCTGTTGAAGGGCAAGGATGCGGAAGCGACGCTCAAGCGTCTGCTCGCCGAGCGCGAAAAGACTTATGCCGAAGCCGAAGTCGTGGTCACCTCGCGCGAGGGCCCGCACGACGGGGTGGTCGAAGCAATCATCGAAGCGCTCGAGCGACGGCTGGAGATTTCCTCTGCGGTCTCCAATAAGCCCTCGGGGGCACGGACATGACGGCGGCAAAGGGCCAAACCGCCGCTCGCACGGGTCCGGTGGCGGTGCGCGTCGAGCTCGGCGCCCGCGGCTACGAGATCGTCATCGGAACGGGCTTGCTCGACGAGGCGGGCCATCGCATCGCGCGCTTGAAACCGGGTGCCGCGGCCGCCGTCGTCACCGACGAGACGGTGGCGAAGCTCCATCTCCCCCGGCTCGAACGGGCGCTGGCCGCGGCGGATATTCGTGCGAGCAAGGTAGTCGTGCCGCCGGGAGAAGGCTCGAAGAACTTTGCCATGCTCGAGCGGGTGGTCGACGCCATCCTCGCCGCCAAGATCGAGCGCGGCGATCTTGTTGTTGCCTTCGGCGGAGGCGTGGTCGGCGATCTTGCCGGCTTCGCTGCCGCGGTCGCGCGCCGCGGCATCGAATTCGTCCAGATCCCAACTACACTGCTCGCCCAGGTCGATTCCTCCATCGGCGGCAAGACCGGCATCAATAGCCGCCACGGCAAGAATCTCGTCGGCAGTTTTCATCAGCCGGCGCTGGTGATCGCCGACACCGATCTCCTCGACACGCTGCCGCCGCGCGAGTTTCGCGCGGGTTACAGCGAAGTCGCCAAATGTGGCCTCATCAACGATGCGCCCTTCTTCGCCTGGCTCGAAGCGAACTGGCGCGAGGTGTTCGCGGGCGGCGAGGCGCGCATACACGCGGTCGCGACCTGTTGCCGGGCAAAGGCGGCGATCGTCGGCCGCGACGAGCGCGAGAGCGGAGAACGCGCACTGTTGAATTTCGGCCATACCTTCGGGCACGCGCTGGAGACCGCGACCGGCTTCTCCGACCGGCTCCGGCACGGTGAGGCGATCGCGATCGGCTCGGTTCTCGCCTTCCGACTTTCGGCCCGGCTTGGTCTGTGCGATCCGGCGGAGGAAAAGCGCGTCGCCGCCCATCTCGCCGCCGTGGGGTTGCCCACGCGCCTCTCCCAGGTAGCGGGCCAGCTTCCGGACACCGACGGACTGCTCGCCTTGATGGCCCAGGATAAGAAGGTGCGCCGCGGCGTGCTCGTGTTCGTGCTCGCCCGCGGCATCGGCAAGGCCTTCG